>JBBITY010000302.1:0-4723 GCA_037440565.1 Desulfurellales bacterium | reverse complement strand
CGGCCGACGCTCGCGGCGATCGAGGCGGGCAAGAACGTCGCGCTGGCCAACAAGGAAGTGCTGGTGATGGCCGGGGAAGTGGTGCAGGCGGCGGCGCGCCGCGCCGGGGTCCAACTGTTTCCGCTCGACAGCGAGCACAACGCGATCTTCCAGGCCATGCACGGCCACCGGCGCGCCGACGTGCGGCGCATCATCCTCACCGCGTCGGGCGGGCCCTTTCTCAGCGCTTCGCGCGAGCAGTTGCGGTGCGCGACGCGCGAACAGGCCCTGCAGCATCCGACCTGGAAGATGGGCAACAAGATCACTATCGATTCCGCCACCTTGATGAACAAGGGCCTCGAGGTGATCGAGGCCCACTGGCTATTCGGGTTGCCGCCAGAGCGAATCGACGTCGTCATTCACCCGCAGAGCGTCGTGCATTCGCTGGTCGAGTACGTCGACGGGTCGGTGCTGGCGCAACTCGGCATTCCGGACATGTCGATCCCGATCTCGTATATTCTCGCGTACCCGGAGCGCCTGCCGCTGGACTACCTCGCCCCGCTCGACCTGGTGCAGATGGGGCGGCTCGACTTCGTCGCGCCGGACGTCGAGCGCTTTCCCTGCCTGGCGCTGGCGTACCGGGTGCTGAGCGCAAAGGGAACGGCGCCGGCCGTGCTCAATGCCGCCAACGAGGTCGTGGTCGAAGCCTTCCTGGCGGGCGGCATTTCGTACCTCGACATCTCGCGCATCGCGGCGGCCGTGCTGGACCGGCATGTGGTGGTGAGCAATCCGACGCTGGAGCAACTGCTCGGTGCTGACGCATGGGCGCGGGCCGAAGCGCGCGCGCTCGTGGAGGCGGATCACACGCGCGCGTCGGCGTGAGCCCGACCCGGCCTTGCCGGAACGGTGTATTTTCAACTGCGGAGGGTTTACAGACTGCGACGTGGGTGGTAGCGAAAGCGATTCCGGGAGGACCTGAGGTTGAATCCACGCCATTTGAAGTTCTTTCAGGAACTGTTGACCGCTCGCCGGCAGGAGTTGCTCGACGAAGCCGTGCGCACGGTGAGCGGCATGAACGACAGCGGCAAGGACAACTTTCCCGAACCGGCGGATCGCGCGGCGTTGGAATCGGACCGGAACGCGACGCTGCGCATCCGCGATCGGGAGCGCAAGCTCCTCGCAAAGATCGATCTGGCGTTGGAGCGGATCAACGGCGGCACGTACGGTGTCTGCGAGGAATGCGGCGGGCCGATTGGGTTCGAGCGCCTGAAGGCGCGCCCGGTGACCACGCTGTGCATCGACTGCAAGGCCGACCAGGAAGCGGAGGAGCGGCGCCAGCGCCGGGCGTGAGCGGAAGCCATCGCGCGCCAGTGCAAGGGCGGGGGCCGTGGTCCCACCTGTATGGGTACACGGCCGTGCGCCGCTACGATGGCGGCGCACTTCGGAGCATGGCCCCCCGAGGGATTTGTTCGAACTTACATCGCGGGCATGACGGAGGCGACCATCTTCGCCAAAAGACGAGATTCAGACCGTTTGTGATTCAGGTGCCGCGCGGCAGCCCGAGCACCTGCATGGCGATGATGCCCCGCATGATCTCCGAGGTGCCCGAGGCGATGCTGGCCGCCGGCGCCTGCAGAAAGCCGGCCTGAACCCACTGCCCGGGTTGTGTGCGCTGCCCCGGCTGCGGCGTGTCGTAGAGCAGGCCGGCCGGGCCGAGGATCGACATGCCGATCTGTGGCAGCGCCTGCGTCAGCGCCGTCCAGTGAAGCTTGATGATCGACGCCTCCGGGCCGGGCATGCCCATGCGGAGCAGCTTCTCCAGCGTGCGCTGGCAGGTATGGCGGAAGGTTTCCACGCCGAGGTAGACATCCGCCAGGGCCTGGCGGGTCGTGGGGTCGCGATGCGCCCCGCGCTCGCGCGCGAGGCGCATGAGCTGATCGCGCGCGCGGGTGAGCAGAATCTGCATTTCCACCACGTACATGATGCCGCGTTCGTTCTGCAGTGCCGCGGTGACGATGGGCCAACCCCGATGGAGTTCGCCGAGGAGATTCTCGCGCGGCACGCGCACTTGTTCGAAAAACACCTCGTTGAACTCGGCCTGGCCGCCGACCTGGCGCAGCGGCCGCACGGTGATGCCCGGGCTCTTCATGTCGACGAGGAGACACGAGACGCCGTGGCGGCGCTTCGACTCGGGGTCCGTCCGGCAGAAGATCATGCACCAATCGGCATGCTGGGCGTACGTGGTCCACACTTTCTGGCCGGTGACGACGAAGGAGTCGCCGTCCAGGATGGCCTTGGTGCTCAACGAGGCGAGGTCGGAGCCCGCGCCGGGTTCTGAAAAGCCACAGCACCACAGGTGCTCGGCGGTGAGAATTTTCGGAATGAAGCGGCGCTTTTGCTCCTCCGTGCCGTACGCCAGAAGCGGCGGTCCCACGATGCCGATGCCGAGGCTATTGATGATCTCGGGAGCATCGGCGCGCGCCATCTCCTCGACGTAGGCGATCTGCTCGGGAATCGATGCCCCGCGCCCGCCGTACTCGACCGGCCAGGTGATGGCGACCCAGCGTGCCGCCGCCAACTTCGCTTGCCAGGCGCGCAAGCGCCGCACGCGCTCCGATTCGGGCAGCTCCGCCACTCGGTCGCGCCGCAGCTCGGGCGGCAGATTGGCGGCGAGCCAGGTGCGCAGCTCGTGGCGAAAGGCTTCGAGGGTGTCTTCGCTCATGCACTCGCTTGTAGACAGAAGCCGCGGATGAGGCAAACGCGGCAATCACCGAGAGGCAGGCTTGCGGAGTCAGGTCGATTCCGATAAGCGACACTGCGCGACCTGCTAAGGTTTGCGGGGCCGTAGCTCAGTTGGGAGAGCGCTAGAATCGCACTCTAGAGGTCGAGGGTTCGACTCCCTTCGGCTCCACTTGAGAAATCAAGGGGGGGTTAGGCGTTCGCGCGGGAACGCCTAACCTTGAACCGAAAAAGATTTCACCGCTGAGACGCAAAGACGCAGAGAAGACGAGGGCTTGCTTGAACAGCTTCGCGCATCCGTCCGAGCAGGCCGAACGCTGCCAGCAGCCGATCGTGCAGTAGCGGATGACGGCGGCACTTCTTCACGCATACGCTGGCCACTTCGACCGGCAACCGCATCGGGGCGAGCAGGACGTGGCCCTGCGCGCGATTCACCAGTTCATCGGCGTCTGGCTCGCCGAAGAGAATGGCCGCGACGGCCGACGCATCGATGACCTTAACGGGCATTCCGGTCCGCGCGGATCATCCGTGCCGACTCGCGCGGGGTGCGGAGCCGCAGCCGGCGAACCCGGGACAGCACTTGCGCCGGAGTCAAAGAATGCGGCGCGCGCGGCGGTTCCTCTGCCCGCGTTCGGGCGCGCGCCCGCGGTAACCGGCTGTGCTTCGCCCCCAGCATGTGCTCGCCGGGAGGCCCCTGATCCGAGGCGGTCTTCGTGTGGAGGTTGGCGCGCAATGTGCTCTACTCCGCTCATCTCCATATCAGTGCTGATTTGCAGAAGGCAACCGCTGCGGCGCGGGCGCCGCGAGCCCCGGGCATTAGAAGGCTGTTCGCTGGTGGGCGCGCCGCAGTTGCTCGCGCATATACTGCTTCTCCAGGTCCTTGACCGTCTTCCAGTCGAGCTTGAGTTCCCGCGCCACATCGCGGATCGTCCCCCTGCGACAGCGCTGGCCGACATAGAACGCAAAGCGCTTGGTGTAGAATGGGTTGTCCGCCAACCACGGCAGCTTCTCGCGTTTCACGCCGCAACTCCGACACGCCACCCGCCGGACCTCGAACTCCAGGTACACTCGGGCATCGCCGCACGACAGATCCCGCACTCGCCGCACCGTGCGATCGCAAAAGCTCCTCGCCAATCGCCCACACGCACCGCATGCGGTTTTTTGCCGCCGCACCAGCCGCACGATGCGGGCCTTCGGGTCGCCGAAGATCCCGCGCACCGCGGGGTCCGGACGAAACTCCCCAAACCGGTACTGGTCTTCCAGCCGCCGCTTCTTGCGCATCGCGGAATCGTGCCAGGATTGCGCACCAGAGCAACCGCTCGCTTGCCCTTGTCGCACAAGCACTTCAGCCCCATCATGACCTCAGAATCACCCACTCACTTTGGAGAAGACCCCTTTTTTCAGGAATCACCACCCCGGTGAAGCATCTGAAACCACGTCGCCTTCGCCCGGGTCTTTTCCCTCTATGCGCAGCGTCTGCGAAGGCCCCAGCATCTTGACATCATCGGGTGATAGCATCACGATGCCTACATGCGCACAACCCTGACCCTCGACGACGACGTTGCGGCCAAGCTGAAGGAGCTCGCGCGGCGCAAGGGAATTGCCGTTCAAGGAGGCGGTGAACACCGTTCTCCGCCGTGGCTTGGTGGCACCGGAGGTCCGGCGGGCCCGCGGCCAGCCGTTCCGTGTCGAGGTGTTCAACAGTCCCTTTCGCCCCGGGGTCGATCCGCTGCGGCTGAATCAACTCTCGGATGAGCTGGAGGCGGAGGAGTTCGCGTCGCGCGTGCGGCGATGATCCTTCCCGACATCAACCTGCTGGTATTGGCCCACAATGCAGCCGCGCCGCTGCACGAAGCAGCCCGCGACTGGTGGGAGGACTTGCTCTCGCGCGAGCAGCCGGTGGGATTGCGTGGGCGGTCACCATTGGCATTGTGCGTCTCGTGATCCATCCATCGGTGTTGATGGTGCCACTCGATCCTGCCGCCGCTCTCGACCGCGTCGAGGC
>JBBITY010000301.1:964-4729 GCA_037440565.1 Desulfurellales bacterium | reverse complement strand
GCCGGCATGCAGGCAGCGAGAGCAGTCGCGGCGGGCGGGACCGCAGCCGTGCCGGCGCGTGCCCGGACACTGCGCAGGCGGCGCGCCGTCGACGCGGTGGCAAGCCGGGTGGTGTCCGCAGGCGGGATGGCCACTATCGCTGGCATCGGGGCGATTTTCGCCTTCATCTGCATCGAAGTAGCGCCACTGTGGAAGTCGCCGCGCGCCGCGGTCAGCTCACAGTTCCGCGTCGGCGAAGGCGAGCGACTCTTCGTTCCGGCGACTGAGGAGTACCGGGAGATCCTCGAGGTGGTGGCGGAGGGGGGCACGGTGCAGTTTCGCGACGCGGGCGACGGCAGGGTGATCCAGGAGCTGACGGTCCCATCTTTGTCGGGACGGACGGTCGCGGCGGCGGCGCGGGCCGGAAAAGATCAGGTGTTCGTGGCCGCGACCGACGGCTCGCTGGTTGCGTTGCGCATCCCGTTCGAGGTGCGCCGGCAAGCGGGCGAGCGCGTCCTGCGCCCGCGGGTGGTCGAGTCGGGTGCGTGGGTGCTGTCGAACACAGGCGACCCGCCGCGACTGCTGGCCGCCAGTGCGCCGAGCGAGAGCGGAGTGGTCGTCGTCGCCGTGCCGGCCAGCGGCCAGCCCGCGATGCTCGCGGTGAGCGAGACGCGCGACCTGTTCGATCGCGTGCAGCGCAGCGAAGTTCGCCGCGATCTGGCGCTTCCGGCGCAGGGAGCGGCGACGGCGGTCGAGGTGTCCGCCAATGGACGCCGTGCCTATGTTGGCACCGCCGACGGCTTCGTGCAGTACTGGGACCTGACGGACAAAGAAGCACTGCGTCTCGTGGATACGGTCGACGTGACGCAGGCACGCGGCGTCGGCGTCACGGCAATGAAGTCGTTGATCGGTGGTCAGTCGCTGGCGGTCGGCAGCGCGGATGGTGCGGTCGGCGTGTGGTTTCCCGTGCGCGACCCGGCCCGGGACGGCGGGTGGCGATTGCAACGAGTGCACGTCCTCGAAGCCCATCCCGCTGCTGTGACGGCGATCGCTGTCTCGCCGCGCGACCGGCGGATTTTGACCGCCGATGCAGCGGGCAACGTCTGGCTGCGTCATGCCACCACGGAGCGGACGCTGCTGAAGCTGCGCACCGGTGCGCGGCCCGTTTCCGATCTGGCTTTTTCGCCCAAGGCCAACGGCGCGCTTGCCGTCGCATCCGACGGCGAGGTGACCAACTGGGACGTCGTCAGCCCGCACCCGGAAATCAGTCTGCGGAGCCTGTTTGGGAAGGTCTGGTACGAAGGCTACGACGCGCCGGCGTACGTGTGGCAATCCACGGGCGGCACGGACGATTTCGAGCCCAAGCTGAGCCTCGTTCCCCTCATCTTCGGCACGATGAAGGGCACCCTGTACGGTCTCCTGTTCGCCGTGCCCATCGCGGTGCTGGCGGCGCTGTACACGTCGCAGTTCACCCACCCGCGCATTCGCGCCGTCGTGAAGCCGACGGTGGAAATCATGGCGGCGCTGCCGAGCGTGGTGCTGGGCTTCTTGGCCGGCCTGTGGCTGGCGCCGCTGGCGGAGCGGATCGTGCCCGCCGTCCTCGCGATGCACGTGGTGATCCCGCTGTTGATGGTTGCCGCCGGCGCCCTGTGGACCAAGATGCCGGGGGGGGTGCGGGCGCGGCTGCATCCGGGCACCGAGGTCGTGCTGCTGATACCGCTGATCGTGTTGGGGATGGTGGTGTGCCTGTCCGCCAATGACGCGATCGAATGGCTGTGTTTCGGGGGCGACTTCCGCGCCTGGCTGCAGCCCGCGGGCCTGCGCTACGACCAGCGCAACTGCCTGGTCGTCGGCTTCGCCATGGGATTCGCGGTGATCCCGGTCATCTTCACCATTTCGGAGGACGCGCTGTCCAACGTGCCGCAGCGGCTGATCTCGGGTTCGCTGGCGCTCGGTGCCACTCCGTGGCAGACGGCCATGCGGGTCGTGTTTCCCACCGCCAGCCCAGGCATCTTTTCGGCCATCATGATCGGTTTCGGCCGCGCCGTCGGCGAGACGATGATCGTTTTGATGGCGACCGGCAATACACCGGTTCTCGAGTGGAACCTGTTCACCGGCATGCGGACGCTGTCCGCCAGCATCGCGGTGGAGATTCCCGAGGCGCCGTACGGCAGCACGCTGTACCGCGTCCTGTTTCTGGCGGCCTTGCTGCTGTTCATCGCCACCTTCATCGTCAACACGGCCGCGGAGCTGGTGCGCATGCGCCTGCGGCGGCGCTACCAACAGCTATGACCGCGCGCGGTGCGTGGAAGAGCGGGGATCCCTTCATCTGGCTCACCGGCGGCGCGCTCGGCGCGAGCCTGCTAATGATCGGCGGGCTCTTGCTCCTGGTAACGACGCGCGCACTGGGATTTTTCTGGCCCGCCGACATCCTGCAGATCCGCCTCGCCGATGGGGCGATGCTGCTCGGGCAGGTGCGCAACCGCGAGCTGGTGCCGCAGCCCGCCGGGCGTGCGGTGCCGGCCTATCGCATTCAGCTTCAGGTCGGGAATCGAGACGTCCGGCCGGCCGACTTCCGCTGGATCGAGGAGGTGCAGATCGCCGCGTCGGAGTATCCGCGCGATGCCGTCTGCCTCGAGCGGCGGGAGTGGGGCAACTTTTACGGGTTCGTGAAAGAGGTGCGGAGCGGCGCGGCAACCGTGGCGAGGGGTCCGCGGGACGGCTGGCAGGCCCTGACGGCGCGCTTGCCCGCCGCCCAGGCCTTGGCGGAGGAGATCGAGCGCTTGCAGCGCCGGGAAATCGGCGAGATCAATTCCGACTTGGAGCGCGTCCGGCTGGCCTTGAAGCGGCGCGAGCGCGCCGGGGACAGTGCGGCACGGCAAACGGCCGAGACGCGCCTGGCTGAGCTCGAGGTACGCTACCGCGCCGCGCAACAGCGGCTCGACCAGCTCGTGGCCGCAAGCCGCGTCGATCGGGTGCTGATGGTCACCGCCGATGGCCAGGAGAAGGAATTCCCACTCGCGGCGATCGTGCGCGCGTACCGGCCGAATGCGATGAGCACCGCTGCCAAGACCGCCGTGTACGCGGCCAAGCTGTGGGAATTCGTGGCCGCCGATCCGCGCGAGTCGAACACCGAAGGGGGCGTCTTTCCCGCCCTTTTCGGTACCGTCATGATGGTGCTGATCATGAGCGTGGCGGTGGTGCCGTTCGGCGTGCTGGCAGCGCTCTATTTGCGGGAGTACGCGCGGCAGGGAGCGTTGGTGCGGACCGTGCGCATCGCGATCAACAACCTGGCGGGCGTGCCGTCCATCGTGTTCGGCATCTTCGGTCTGGGCTTCTTCGTGTACTTCCTCGGCGGCAGTCTCGACGCGCTGTTCTTTCCCGAGCGGCTGCCGACGCCGACGTTCGGCACCGGCGGTATCCTGTGGGCGTCACTGACGCTGGCGCTGCTGACCGCGCCGGTCGTGGTGGTCGCGACGGAAGAGGCTCTCGCGGCCGTTCCGCGCGAGAGCCGCGAAGGGTCGTTGGCCCTCGGCGCCACGCACTTCGAGACCGTGTGGCGGGTCGTGCTGCCGCAGGCGCTTCCGGGCGTCCTGACGGGCCTGATCCTGGCGATGGCGCGCGGGGCCGGTGAGGTGGCGCCGCTCATGATCACCGGCGTGGTGAAGCTCGCCCCGAGCCTGCCGCTGGACGGCCACTGGCCCTTTCTCCACCTCGACCGCAAGTTCATGCATCTGGGCTTTCACATTTACGATGTCGGGTTCCAGTCGCCCAACGTCGAAGCGG
>JBBITY010000301.1:0-954 GCA_037440565.1 Desulfurellales bacterium | reverse complement strand
AAGCCCATGGTGTACGCGACGACGTTGCTGCTGATCGGGATCATCCTCGCCTTGAACCTGTCGGCGATCCTGCTGCGCAGCCGGCTCCGCCGTCGTTTTACGGGAGCGGCCTTCTGAGGTACACGGTGCAGTCGGACCGAGCTGAGATCAGGTTGACGGTGCAGACGGAACCCCATCCCTCCCACCTCGAACCGCGGGCACTGGCGGCCGCGGCGGCTGCGCCGGTGCCGCCACCGGTGCTGCGCGTCCAGCATCTCTCGATGAGTTACGACGGCGGCCAGACATGGGCGCTCAAGGACATCTCGCTGGACGTTCGCCAGCACCAGGTGACCGCGTTCATCGGCCCGTCCGGCTGCGGCAAGTCGACCCTGCTGCGCTGTTTCAACCGGCTGAACGACCTGATCGACGGCGCGCGCATCGAAGGGACGATCACGCTCGACGGCACGAACATCTACGACCCCGGCCTGGACGTGACGGAATTGCGCAAGCGGATTGGGATGGTGTTCCAGAAGTCGAACCCGTTTCCGAAGTCCGTGTACGACAACGTGGCGTATGGACCCCGCATCGCCGGAGTGCGCGAAAGGCGCCGGCTCGACGAGATCGTCGAACGCAGCCTGCGCAGTGCCGCTCTCTGGGACGAGGTGAAGGATCGCCTGCAAGTCAGCGCCCTGGAGCTGTCCGGCGGCCAGCAGCAGCGCCTGTGTATCGCCCGCGCAATCGCCGTCGAGCCCGAGATTGTCCTGATGGACGAGCCGTGCTCGGCGCTGGACCCGATCGCCACTGCCAAGATCGAGGCGCTCATTCACGAGCTGAAGCAGCAGTACACGATCGTCGTCGTGACGCACAACATGCAGCAGGCGGCGCGCGTGTCCGATCTGACCGCTTTCCTGTACCTCGGCCGGCTTGTAGAATTCGGGCCGACGGACAAGATCTTCACCGCGCCGGAGATGAAGG
>JBBITY010000300.1:0-4738 GCA_037440565.1 Desulfurellales bacterium | reverse complement strand
ACGATCAGCACCGCGCAACACGCGTGGATGGCCCCGGGGGGGTGCGCCTCGGTTTTCAGTACGACGCGACTGGAAACGTGACCGGGGTCGTCGACCCGATGGGCCGTCAGACCGCCATGGCCTACGACCCGACGTTCAACCGGTTGACCGCGGTGACCAATGCGGCAGGGCACACAACCGCGTACGAGCGCGACGTCCGCGGCAGCATCACACGCATCCTCTATCCGAACGGTGACCAGGAGCGCCAGGCGTACGACACCAAAGGCAATGTGACGGCGTGGACGAACGGCCGCGCGCGCACCGTCCATAACACGTTTGACACCCGCCAGTTGCTCACGCGCCAGGATCTCCCGGACGGATCGCACCGGACCTTTGTCTACGATAGCCGCCGCAACCTGACGGCGGCTACCGATGCGCGCGGGACCGTGCACCTGGAATACGACGACGCCGACCGACTCACAGAGATCACCTACCCGTCTGGCCGCTTCCTGCAGTTCATTTACGACGCCGGCGGGCGTCGCATCCGCAGCATCGACCAGGACGGGTTCACGGTGAAGTACGCCTACGACGCCGTCGGCCGGTTAACGAGCCTGACCGACGGCAGTAACGCGGCCATCGTTGCGTACACGTACAACGCGGCGGGGCAGTTGACGCGGACGACCCTGGGCAACGGCGCCTACACGACCTACCAGTACAACCTCAACGGGCAGGTGCTCCACCTCGTCAATTCCCGCGCCGACGGCACGGTCCTCTCCCGCTTCGACTACACGTACGACGGCCTCGGGCGCCGGACGAGCATGGGTACGCTCGACGGGCAGTGGGCCTATACGTACGACCCCGCTGGGCGGCTCACCCACGCGACATTCACCTCGACCAATCCCGCCGTCGCCAGCCAGGATCGGACCTACGAGTACGACGCCGCCGGCAACCGCGTGCGCACGGTGCGCAACGGCACATCCGCCATCTACGCGGCCAACAGCGCCGATCAGTACACGAGCATCGGCTCGTCCCCGTGCGGCTACGATGCGGATGGCAACCTGGTCTCGCGCTCGCATGGCACCGCGCAATGGACGTACACGTACGACGAGGAGAACCGGCTGATCGGTGTCGCCGGGCCGGATGGCACCTGGACGTACGAGTACGACGTTTTCGGCAACCGCCTGGCTGCCGAGCACGACGGCCAACGCACCGAGTACCTGACGGATCCCGCTGGTCTGGGAAACATCGTCGGCACTTACGACGGCACCGGCTCGCCGACCGCACGCTATGTGCACGGTCTGGGGCTCGCCGGCCGCGTCGACGCGGACGGGGAGGTCGCCTACTTCACCTTCGACGCGCTTGGCAACACGAGCGAACTCATCGCCGCCGATGGTAGCGTGATCAATTCCTATGCCTATGGCCCGTTCGGAGATCGTCTCAGGTCTGTCGAGGCCGTCGCAAATCCGTTTCAGCATGTAGGCGCCCTGGGCGTGATGCGCGAGGGCAACGGCCTGGAGTATATGCGAGCCCGCTACTACGACACTGGTTTGGGACGATTCCTTCAACGTGATCCCTTGCGTGCCTCGGGCGGCAACCCGTACGAATATGTGGGCAACGATCCGATCAACTCCGTCGACCCCACCGGACTCGACCCGGTACGCTTCGAAATCATCCGGCGCCTGATCGAATCCGGCGCGGGCGATCCCGCTCTTCAGCGCTTCATCGAGGTCGCCTCGAAGCTGGTCAACACGCCAACGTTGATTACGATCGCAGACTCCTTGGGGGTCGACCTGCGCGACCTTGGCGTGCAGATCGTACGGGTTGCACCGCCGGCCACCGGCCTTGCCTTCGAGTGGTGGTTTTTCAAGCAGTACATCAACAAGGAGTTCATCCAGCCGATTTCGCGGGTGTTCGGTTACGCCTGGAGGGGGCTCGGCCATGTGACCAGAGGGATCGGCTACATCGGTCGCGGCGTGTGGAGCGCCGCAGCCCGCCATCCCCTCGTGGCGGCCGCTGTCGTTGGCGTGGCCATCGGGACGTGGGCACGCACATTCGAAGGGGTGGACGAGGCCGCGCAGATGACGTTGGTGGATCTGGACGACTGGCTCGGCGGTTGGCTCTTGTGGACTCCCCGGGCCGCCGAAGCGGGCACGCGCATCGTCTCGTCGCACGACCCCAACGACATCATTGGTCCGGCCGGCAACGGGAGCGCGCGCTGGGTCGCACCCGACCAAACGCTCCCGTACAAGGTCCGTTTCGAAAACGACAAGCAGGCCACGGCGCCGGCGCAGGTGGTACGCATCACCCTGCAGCTCGATCCCGACCTCGACTACAGCACCTTCCGACTCGGCGCCTTCAATTTCGATGGTGTGGTCGTCACCATACCGCCGGGCCGGACCTTTTACAGCGAGCGCCTCGACCTGCGTGGCACGTACGGCGTCTACCTCGACATCAGCGCCAATCTGGACTTCGACACGGGCATCGTGACCTGGGAGTTCACGTCGATCGACCCCGCAACCGGCACCACCCCGCGCGATCCGCTCACGGGCTTCCTACCCCCCAACATCACCTCGCCGATCGGGGAGGGGTACGTCACCTACACCATCCGCCCCCGATTGGACTCCGCGATTGGCACCGCGATCAGCGCCGAGGCGAGCATCGTGTTCGACACCAACGAGCCGATCGACACACCGCGGCACGTGAACCCCATTGGGCCCATCGCCGACTGCACCGGAGACTGCGACAGCAACGGCGTGGTCGCCGTCAACGAACTCATCGCGCTGGTCAACATCGCCCTCGGCACCCTCGACGTGGGAGCCTGCGTGGCCGGCGACGCGGACGGGGACGGCACGATCGCCGTGAACGAAATCATCACGGCGGTAAACTATGCGCTCAGCGGCTGCCCCGGAGCGGCGGCCGGATTACGGACCCGGTACGTCGGGCCAGCGCCGTTCGGGGCCCCCACCGCAACGCCGACACCGACAAACACCGAAACGCCCACACCGACTGCGACGCCGGTAGAAGGGAGACGTTGAGTCTGTTCCCGACCACGTGAGGCCGCTGATGGCAAAAAAGGGGATAAGTCCCATTACACTACTGTAATGGGACTTATCCCCTTTTTGCGTTTTTGCCGAAGGCTGCGGTACCGTGCCTAAAGGAGGAGGCGATGAACGACTTCATGCTCGATGAGGCGGCGCGTGCGATGCAGGACAAGGTGCGCGAATTCGTCAAGAACGAGATCGATCCGGAGTACCTGCGCCGGATGGACCGCGACGAGATCCGCTACCCGCGGGAGCTGTACGAGCTGTATGCCAAACACCGGCTCCTGGGGCTGCGCTTTCCAAAGGAGTACGGCGGCCAGGGGCTGAACTGGGTGGCCGAGTGCGCCGCCATGGGCGAGATCGGCTGTCTCGGGATGGCCGCCGGCTGCGCCTTCGTGATGCCGTCGATTGTCGGCGAGGCGCTGATGACCTTCGGCAGCGAGGAGCAGAAGCAGCGCTATCTCAAGCCGATGCTCGAAGGGAAGCTCGTTTCTGCGGAGGCGCTCACCGAGCCCCGGGGCGGCTCAGACTTCTTCGGCGCCAGCAGCCGTGCCGAAGACAAAGGGGACTTCTTCGTGGTCCGCGGTATGAAGCGTTTCATCGTCGGCGCGGAAGGCGCGGACTTCTTCCTCGCTTACGTCCGCACCAACCCGGCCGCGGACGCGCCCGCCCACCAGCGCATCAGCGCCATGATCATCGACCGCGGTCCGGGCGTCGAGGTCAAGTATCTGTACGGCCTCATGGGCGCGCGCGGCGGCGGCACGGGGCGGGTGGTGTTTCGCGATGTCAAAGTCCCGAAGGCCAACCTCGTCGGCCCCCTGCACGGTGGCGCCGTCGTGTTCAACACCATGATGATCCCGGAGCGCCTCTGCAGCGCCGCGCCGTGCACCGGCGGCATGCAGGCGTGCCTCGACGTCGCCATGAACTACGCCGATCGGCGCAAGGCGTTCGGGCAGCCCATCCGAAAGTTCCAGGCGGTGAGCTTCATGATCGCCAAGGCCCAGGTCCTGCTCGACGCCAGCCGCGCCATGATCCATCAAGCCGCTTGCGCCGCTGATGCCCAGGTGCCCAACGTGCGGCGCATCGTCTCCGAGACCAAGAAGTTCGTCACCGAGGCGGCGTGGGATGTGGCGAACCTGGCGATGCAAGTGACCGGTGGGATCGGTTACACCGACGTGTACCCGATCGAGCGCGCCGTCCGCGATACGCGCTTGGCCCAGATCTGGACCGGCACCAACGAGATCATGAGCGCCATGATCCAGCACGACCTCTACCAGGAGTTTCGCGCCCGCCGCGGCCGCTACCGCGACTACGAGCGCGACGCCATGCACGCCGACGACTCGGAAAAGATCTTCGACGACGACGACATGTGGAAGGTCTACGACCAGCACAAGTGACAGCGGCTCAGAGTTCGGGAAAGAATCCATCCACGCGGAGATGGCAACCGCGATGAGAGGGCGGGAGCACTGCTCCCGCCCTCAAGAGTGGAGCTGCCTTACGCCGGAACTACTCTTGAGGGGGTGGAGCATTGCTCCACCCCGAGGGATCTTTTCACGGGCGCTCAGTGCGTCGGTGGGCGCTCGCCGGCCACTGTGGCGGCCGGCGGTGCGGCCACAACCACGCCCCGCGCCGGCGCCCTCCGGCGCCAGGGCACGCGCGACCTGCGCAGGAGGGCGACGAGGCTCTCCAGGTAGGTGTAGTAGACCGGCGTCAGGTAG
>JBBITY010000299.1:4024-4746 GCA_037440565.1 Desulfurellales bacterium | reverse complement strand
GATCGCACGCCTCCTCGATGTGCCGATCTTCGCGCCCGGCATCGTGCTCGAAGGCGGATCCATCGACGTCAACGGCCGCGGGACGTTGCTCACTACCGAGTCGTGCCTCCTCAACCCGAACCGCAACCCGCATCTCAACCGCGAGCAGATCGAGCGGTACCTGCACGACTATCTCGGCGTGCGGCACATTGTGTGGCTGGGCGACGGCATCGCCGGTGACGATACCGACGGCCACGTCGATGATCTGGCGCGCTTTGTCGACCCCACCACTGTGGTGACCGTGCTGGAGGACGACCCACGCGATGTCAACTTCGAGCCGCTGCAGGCGAACTACCGGCGCTTGCTGACAGCGAAAGACCAGGACGGGCGCCCACTGCGCGTGGTGACCTTGCCAATGCCCGACCCGGTCTACCACGAGGCGACGCGCCTCCCGGCCTCCTATGCGAACTTTTACATCGGGAATCGGGCCGTGTTGGTGCCGACATTTGGCGACCGCAAGGACGCAGAGGTGCTGGCGATCCTCGCGAACCTCTTTCCCGGCCGACGGCTCGTCGGCATCGACGCCGTCAATCTGGTGTGGGGCCTCGGCGCGGTTCACTGCGCGACCCAGCAGCAGCCGGCCCTTTCTGCGCCTGCCGCGCGCTGAACGCGCGCAAGTACACCGCAAAGCCGACCGCGGCGGCACCGGCCGCAATCGCGCGTCCCAGCGCGAGGGGCCCCCC
>JBBITY010000299.1:0-3994 GCA_037440565.1 Desulfurellales bacterium | reverse complement strand
TCGAAAACGGCGTAAAACACGAAGAAGGCGACGGCACACGCGATGAGAATCTTGTGGGCCGTGACCAGCGTCATGCGCAACTGTACCCACGCGCCCTGCCCGCGACAAGATGTGAGGCCGCGGGAGGGGGAGGGCGAGGATTGCGAGGAATTTTCGAAAGGGATCCGCCGCAGCTTCCGGACGAATTTGTCGCACCCCGTGAGCCCATCATCCCGTGCGGCGGTGAACCCCTGCAGAGGGGTAACCGTTCGAACGTGACACGCCGTGCAAAGCACGCTATGGAGGCGCCGCCGCAATGCATGAGGGCGTGATCTGACAGAGGGGAACGTGCATGGGACGGATTGCGATCTTGGGTGGAACGGGACCGGAGGGGCTCGGTCTCGGGATGCGCCTTGCGCTCCTGGGTGAGGAAGTGGTGATTGGGTCCAGGCGCCTGGAACGCGCCGAGGCGGCGGCGCAGGAGGCGCGCGAGCGGCTCGCGACGGTCGGCTGCCGCACCCCCGTCTCGGGGGCCGAGAACGCGGCCGCGATCGATGGGGCCGACCTCGTCGTGGTGTCGTTTCCCTATTCCGGGGTCGCCGAGCTGCTGCCGAGTCTGGCGCCGAAATTGGCCGGCAAACTGGTGCTCGACCTGGTCAATCCACTGGTTCTGCGCGGCAAGACGTTTTGTCTCGAAGAGGTGGCAGCCGGCTCGGCGGCCGAGGCCATCCAGCAGGTCCTGCCGGGTAGCCGGGTCGTGAGCGGCTTCAAGAACCAGAGCGCCGAGGAGTTGAAAGACATCACGGAACCGTTGCACGGCGATGTCCTGGTATGCAGCGACCACAAGGAAGCACGCGAACAAATCCTCGCCTTGGTGCGGCGCATCCCAAAGCTGCGCGCGGTCGATGCGGGACCTCTGATTAACGCGCGCTTCCTCGAAGCGATCACCGCGTTACTGCTCAACCTCAACCGCCGCCACAAGGCGGTCACATCGATCCAGATCCTCGGGCTGTGAGGATGTAGGGTCCGAGGGATCGAGGAGTCGAGGGAGTGCCTGCACTGGGCGCCGAGCTGCGGGACGGTTGCGTAGCCTTTGGCGCACATGAGACGTGTTGGGTCGAGCTGGCCGGCGGGGTGCCCCGTGTCGTGATTCGGCGCGGCCCGGCATCGCTGGCCCTGCAAACGTCTCCGTTGCAAACGACGGCAGACGGGTACACCGCCCGCTGTTCCGACCCGGAACTGCGCCTCGACCTCCGCTGTGAGCCCCGTGCGGACGCTTGGATACTTCAACTAACGGTTGAGAATCAAAGCACAGGGAGCCTGTCGATCGAAGAACTCGCGCCGCTGTGGATGGGCCCGACCGGCCAGGTGCGGGTCGGAGCGGGAATGGATCGCTGGTCCGTGTTTCGCAACGGATACCAGTCGTGGAGCGGCGCCCGCGCCTATCGGATGGATGAGATCGATCGCGATCCAGTGTTGGGGTTCCTGCGCACCACTCATACTGACGCCCGCCATCCGAGTGTGGGCCGGGCGGGTGCACTGCGTTCGGATCTCTTCACGGTCGTGAAGAATTTGCGCTCGGGCGAGGCACTGTGCCTGGGGTTTCTCGACGCCCGTCATGCGTTCAGCGCCATCCGCCTCGATGTGCGCAGCGACGGCCTGCGGGAGCTGGCCGCCGCGTGCGACTTCGATGGCATCGAGCTGGCGCCAGGGGCACGGCTGGTCAGTGAACCGCTGTGGATCGCGGCGGGGTTCGACGAGCGCGCGTTGCTCGCGCAGTACGCGGTGACACTCGGCGAGGTGATGCAAGCGCGTGTGGGCGCGCAACCGCCGGTCGGTTGGTGTTCCTGGTACTATTATTTCACCGGCGTCACCGAAACCGACGTGCTCCGCAATGCCGAGGCATTGGCCGCGAAGCGGGCGCGCGCGCGGCCCGAAGGGCGGGAGCGGTGTTCTCCCCCTCGAAACTGGGCGTCCGTCGTGAGGGGGGGCGCATTGTTCCAGCGCGGGGAATTGGCTGGCAAACCCTATGTGATGGTCGACGACGGGTGGGAAAGCGCGATCGGCGACTGGCTGGCGTGGAACGAAAAGTTTCCGCACGGCATGCCCTGGCTTGCCGAGCGCATTCGCGCTGCCGGGTTCGACGCCGGGATCTGGTTGGCGCCGTTCATCGCGCGCCCGGAATCGCGCCTGTTTCGCGACCATCCGGACTGGTTCGTCCGCGCACATGCTGGCCTCCACCTTTGGGCTTTTGACCCTTCGACGTTACTCAGGACATGCCTTCGACAGTGGAGCGGGGGCGAGGCCCGCCCTCGGGGCCGGCCGCGCACGGCGGTGTGGAATCCGGCCTGGAGCCTGTGGCGGTCCGCATATGCGCTGGACACTACGCACCCAGAAGCGCTCGACTGGCTGTGGAGACTGGCTCGCACACTCGTCCACGAGTGGGGCTATCGCATTTTGAAGCTGGATTTCCTGTTTGCCGCGGCACTGCCCGGTGAGCGGTACGACCGAGGGGCGACGCGCGCCCAGGCGCTGCGCCGCGGCCTGGAAGCCATCCGGAGCGGAGCAGGGGAGGGCGCCTTCTTGCTCGGCTGCGGCTGCCCACTCGGCCCTGCGGTGGGAGTGGTCGACGGGATGCGCATTGGGCCCGACGTGGCGCCGTTCTGGAGCAATTGGCTGAGTCGCTGGCTGCTCGCCGACCGCCACGGGGTGGCGACGCGGAACGCAATCCGCAACACGCTCACCCGCGCCTTCATGCACCGCCGCTGGTGGTTCAATGACCCCGACTGTTTGATGGTCCGCGACACGCGCACACGCCTCACCCGTGACGAGGTGCAATCGCTGGCGACAGTCATCGCGCTCACGGACGGCATGTTCGTCATGAGCGACGCGATAGACGAGCTGCCGGACGAGCGCTGGGTCTTGCTTGAACAAGCGTACTCGCTGACGGGAGGCACGCCCACGGCTGTCGACCTTTTCGAGGCCGACATACCCGAACTGCTGCTCTGCGAGCGAGGCGACGAGCGGCTCCTCGGGGTCTTCAACTTTGGCGAGGAATCGAGCACCCGGGTTGTCGACGTCGGGCGCTTCGGGCTGTACGAGGGCGAAGTGATCGAGCTGTGGAGCGGCCGGCACCTCGCGGTCCAGGACGGCTGGATACAGCTCGGCGCAATCCCTGCGCACGGGTGTCGTCTCCTGCATTTCAGCGCTGGCCACCGCCCGTCAGGGCGATCCCTCTGATCACTGACTCTTCGTTTGGGGTATTCTCGCTGGCCGACCGGCAGCCGGTTGAGACCGGGAGCGCGGAAGTGTAACTGTTATGGAGCTGGAATCGGCATGGAACCGACGTACGAAAAGAGCGGTGCCGAGCTGGCGCAGGCGTTTGCGCGCCTCGATCTCCCGCGGCTGTATGACCGGGAGGAGTGCGATCATCTCGCCGAGTTGATCCACCGCATCCACATCCTGAAACGCGAGCGCAACGCGGTCGTTCTGGCCCACAACTACCAGCGCCCGGAAATCTTTGAGGTGGCGGACTTCGTCGGCGACTCTCTGGAACTGGCCCGACAGGGGACGAAGGTCGACGCAGAGATCATCGTCTTCTGCGGCGTGCACTTCATGGCCGAGACGGCCAAGATTCTCTCACCGGAGAAAACCGTGCTGCTCCCCGACCTGCGCGCCGGCTGCTCGCTGGCCGACAGCGTCGACCCGGACGAGTTGGTCGAGCGCCGCGACGAGCTGCGGCGCGCACACCCCGACCTCCAGGTGGTCGCCTATGTGAACACCACGGCCGCGGTGAAGGCCGTGGTCGACGTGTGCTGCACGTCGGCGAACGCGGTGAAGATCGTCGAGAAGCTTCCGGCCCAGCACATCCTGTTCGTGCCGGACGAACACCTCGGCAGCTACGTCCAGCGAGAGACCTCGAAGACAGTCATCAGTTGGAACGGCAACTGTTACGTCCACCACCAGATCACGCCGGCGAACATCTTGGCCGTCAAGGAGTCCTGCCCCGACATCA
>JBBITY010000298.1:2199-4750 GCA_037440565.1 Desulfurellales bacterium | reverse complement strand
CGGCCGGCCGTCCTCGCCGGCAGCGACGAGCCGTAGCGTGGCCATGAGGATCGCCAGAATCGCGCACCAGCCCCCGCGCGTCATGTGGTCAGCCCCAGCTCCCGCATCACTTGTTTGATATCCGCCCAGACCAACCGTTTATCCGCGGGATTGCGCAGGAGGTATGCGGGGTGCAAGGTCGGCATAACCTTGATTCCTTGGTATTCGTGCCACACCCCGCGCAGGCGGCTGATCGGTGTCCGTACCCCGAGCAATGTCTGCGCGGCAAAGGTCCCGAGGGCGACAATGACCCGCGGCCCGACCAGCTCGATTTGGCGCCTGAGAAAGGGCAGACAACTGGCGATCTCGTCGGGCTCCGGGTTGCGGTTCTCGGGTGGCCGGCACTTGATCACGTTGGCAATGTACACGTCGGGCCGCTTGAGCTTCATCCCCTTGGTAATGATCTCGGTGAGCAGTTGTCCGGCCCGGCCGACGAATGGTTCCCCTTGCAGATCTTCATCGCGTCCCGGCCCCTCGCCGACGAACATCAGCTCGGCCGTGGGATTGCCGACCCCGAACACCAGATGGGTCCGGCCGGAAGCCAGTTTACACCGCTGGCAGTCGCCGATATAGGCGCGCAAGGCCTCCAGCGATCTCGAATCGCGGAGCCCCGGCTCGGCAAAGAGATCCAGGGCGGGCGCTTCGGCTCTCACCACCGACACCGCAGGCGGCGTGGCGGCCTTCGGCGGCGCGGCATTGGCGGCCTGCCGCGGCAGCCACTTCGCCCCGCTGGCGCGCAGATACGCCGCGTGGGCGCGCAGGCTGCGCAGGAGCTGTAACAGCGTCGCCTGAGGGGCTTCCTCCAGCCGCTTGGCATCACCAGATGTGTCGATGGTCTGCGCCCTCGTCGTTGCGGTCTGCTCGTTCCCGAACCTCCAGGTGCGCGGCGGCCGATCGACCACCGGCGTGCGGCCAGGAAGTGCAGAAGAGCATTACCATCCCCGTTCCGGCCCTTCAACAAGGCCAGCGCCCGATCGCCTGAGCAACTCAACGAGCGCGCGCTGCTGGCCCGGCCCCACGCCGGCGCTGCACGACGTACCGCATGCGCACGCCGTTGAAGAAGCGCAGCGTCTCCGACGCCGCATAGTCCGGATATGTATACGGCCACGGCTGAAAGCTGCCGCTGACGAAGCGCAGCGTCGCTTCGGCATAAATGCCGTGTCCGACGTAGATCCGGTGCGCCGCATCCTTGGTCGATGCCAGCACAACCTTGTTGAAATCGAGGTACCCCGGATCGAGGTTGACCCGCCGGCGCCCCTCGCGGCGCCAGCCGTCCTCCAACTGGTTCGTCGCGACCTTTCGCGCCGCCAGCCCATCCGGCGGCTCGAGCGGCAGCAGGGCGACGTATTGGCGCCAGAGATTGGTTCCCATCTCCCGTTCGTAGTAGGTGCTCACGCGCCAGGGAACCGGCTCGCTCACCAGCTCGATCGGCGCCACCGCAGTGCTCACCACGTCGCGTGCCTCTGCCAGCAGTTCGAGCGACGCGGCGAGAATGCCAATGATCGGCTTGACGAGTGCCGGCTCGCTTGGCGTTCCCACCTTCGCTTACCGTCAACGGGGGCGCCGGCGTTTCGGCGCTACCTTTCGTGGTGGTGCTGCTGCGCTCTCCCCAGCCACACGCCGGGAACGCCGGACGGCGAGGATGCGGTCGAGGATCGCGTCCGCCACCGCTTCCTTAGTCGTCAGCGGGACGTCGCAGCGTCCGCGCCGGTCGAGAATCGCCACCGCATTGGTGTCGGCCTCGAAGCCGGTCTCGGCGCGGGAGACGTCGTTGGCCACGATCATGTCGAGCCGCTTCTCGCGCAGCTTGCGCCGCGCGTTGGCCACGACGTCTTCGGTCTCCGCCGCAAAGCCGACCAAGTAGCGGTCGCCCTTGCGCGGCGCCAGCTCGCCCAGGATGTCGGCGGTGCGCTCGCACTCGATGAGCAGCGGCCCGCCGGTTTTCTTGAGCTTCTGCGCCGCGACGCGGGCCGGCCGGTAATCGGCCACCGCCGCCGCCATCAAGATCATCGTCGCCGCCTCGAACTCCCGCATCACCGCGTCGCGCATCTCGGCCGCCGTGGTCACGCGCGCACAGCGCACGCCGTGCGGCGGCGGCAGCGCCGTCGGGCCGCTGATCAGCACCACGTCCGCCCCCCGCCGCCACGCCGCAGCCGCCATCGCGTAACCCATCTTGCCGGTCGAGCGATTGGAGATGAACCGCACCGGATCGATGGGCTCCCGATTCGGTCCGGCGGTGACGAGGACGCGTTCGCCGGCCAGATCCCTCGGCCCCACTGCCCGTTCGATCTCGGCCACAATATCCGGCGGCTCCGCCAGGCGCCCTGCCCCCTCATACCCGCAGGCCAGGTAGCCGACACCGGGATCGATGATGTGGTATCCGAGCGCCCGCAGCCCCTCGATGTTCGCCTGGACGATTGGATTGGCGAGCATGTGGACGTTCATCGAGGGCGCCAGCAGCACCGGCCCCCGCGCCGCCAAGATCACGGTGGTGAGCAGATCATCCCCGATG
>JBBITY010000298.1:0-2166 GCA_037440565.1 Desulfurellales bacterium | reverse complement strand
CGTTGGCCGTCGCCGGCGCGACCACGATCGCATCGGCCGTGTCGGCGAGGCGGACGTGCCCGATCTCGGACTCCTGCGTGAGGCTGAACAGATCGGTCGAGACGGGCTGGCCGGAGAGGGTCTGCAACGTCAGCGGCGTGATGAATTCCTGGGCGTGGCGGGTCATCACGACGTGGACGCGCGCGCCGGCCGTGCAGAGCAAGCGCACCAGCTCGGCCGCCTTGTAGCAGGCGATGCCGCCGCTCACGCCGACGACGATCGTCTTGCCGTCAAGCCATCGCGCCATCGCGCTGCTCCACCGATTCGACTTCGCGCAAGCTGACGTTCTCGGTCCAGAGGGAATAGAGACCCGCTCCGATCACGGCCACGAACTGCGTCAGGTGGACGACGATCGAAAAGGCGAGCGCCTCGCTCTCCGCCACCGCGAAGATCGCCAACCCCAGGACGCAGCCGAGTTGGAAGGAGCCGATGTACCCGGGCGCCGACGGCACAGAGACGGCGATGGCCACCACCGCGGTCAGCACCACCGCCCCGACGAGCATCGGCACCGCCAGGTGAAAGGCCAGGAACGCGAACACGTACAGGGTCGCGATGGCCACCCACAGATAGAGCGACCAGGCAAAGGCCCGCACAAATGAGGCCGGCCGATCCAGCATCCCCAGGGCCTTCACAAAGCCAGCCGCAAAGCCGACCACGGGTTGTCCGAGGCGCGGGGGCAACACCCCGCAGATGCGCCGGACAAGGCCGAGGGCCAGGTCTTCCTGCCAGCGGACCAGCGCGACGGCGCCGCCGACCGTCACCGCAACCCCCGTGAGCATGCCGCCCCATTGCCGGATCTCATCGGACACCGGCACGATACTCGCTGCGACGCCGAAGAGGAACAGAATCGTGAACATGTCGAAGATCCGCTCCAGCAAGGCGCTGGCAAGCACGCCGCTGAGCGGCAGGCCTTCCCGCCGACTGACCAGGACCGGGCGCACCACCTCGCCGACGCGCAAGGGCAGGACCATGTTGGCCATAAAGCCGATGTTGGTCGCCGCCACCAGAATGCGCATCGGCGGCACTCCCACGGCGCGCAGGAACACGCGCCAACGCTGGGCGCGAATGTAAAGCGTCCACACCGTCACGGGCAGCATGGGAAGGATGTACAGATAGTTGGCCGTGCGCAGCGCCGCGCCCGCTTCATTCCAATCGACGTTGCGAACAGCGGCGGCGAGAAACACCGCCGAGATGGCGAGGCTGAAAGCCAGGCGCAGCCCCCGGCGTTTCACGGCGTGGCCCCCGGGGGCGGGCGCCACGACTGCCACACGCCCGCGCAGAACAACGCCGCGCCCACGCTGAGCAGGGCCCCGCCGAGAAACACGGCGCCGCTGTCCAACACGATCCCAGCGCCGAGCATCCACACGAAGTAGCCCAACACCCGCCATCCCTTGCCGCGCAGCTCAGCCATTCCGCGCCCTGCCGAGCTCGCGGGCAACGTGCACCACCCGCTGCATCGCCGTGATGTTCGACAGCACAGCGAGCAGCGCGATCGTAACCGCCAGCAGTACGTGGGGCCCGCCGAAGAGCTGCACCGCCAGCGAGCTGAAGATGGATCCGAAGCCGAGCAGCACGAAGCGTTCCGGTCGCTGCAGGAGGCCGACCTCGCAGCGCATCCCGAGCCCCTCCGCCCGCGCCCGCGTGTAGCTCACCATCATGCCGCCGAGGATGGCCAGCAAGGTCGCCCACACTTGCCAACCCGCGCGGAAGAAAATCATCAAGCCGACGTAGCCGAAGAACTCCGCGTAGCGGTCGATCACCGAGTCCAGGAACGCGCCCCGCTCGCTGTCCTCGCGCGTGCGCCGCGCCACCTTGCCGTCGAGGATGTCCAGCGTTCCGGTGAACAAGACCAGAAAGCCCGCCGTGTAGATCAAGCCCGCCGCATACGCGAGCGCCGTCAGCAGGCTGGCGGCGATTTGCGCGTAGGTGATCGCCACAGGCGGCACGCCGCGGCGCGCGAACAGCTCCTCAAACGGTTGCAGGTTGCTGAAGTACCACGCCCGCAGGCCCGAACCGAGCAGCCGCGATCCCCGCACGCTCGACGTGTCGGGGTTCGAGCGCAGAAACGCCCGCATCCCCACGATCCAGGCGCCAAAGATGAGCACCACGTTGAGCAGGGCAAATGCC
>JBBITY010000297.1:4517-4758 GCA_037440565.1 Desulfurellales bacterium | reverse complement strand
ACAGTCACCGCTCGATCCTGCCGACGTACAGCATCTGCAAGATCGCCGCGGAGACCATGGCGCGCTTCGGCGCGCGCCAGTGGAACATCCCGACGACGATTGCGCGGCTCAGCGTGCCGTACGGCGCCAACGGCGGCTGGCCAGCCATGCATCTCGACTGGATGCTGGCCGGATCGATGGTCCCCGTGCATCCGGACAAGCCGAACGTGTACAACCCGATCCACGAAGACGACTACATCGC
>JBBITY010000297.1:510-4453 GCA_037440565.1 Desulfurellales bacterium | reverse complement strand
GCCGTCGCCAGCGTGCCCGCCCTCACCATCAACTGGGGCGGGAGCGAGCCGGTGAGCATTGAAGACTGGTGCTCGTACATGGGACAGTTGACGGGCGTCGAACCCAAGTTCGTCTACACCGACCGGACGATCAGCAGCATCACCCTCGACGTCACCCGCATGCACCAGCACCTGGGCCCGACCACCGTGCCCTGGCGCGACGGCCTCCGCCGCATGATCCAGGCCCGGCATCCGGAGCTCGCCCTGCGCGAGGCGTGAACCGGCGATTACGTCGGATTTACTCGCCGCAGGCCGCTTTCGAGCCAGTCAAAGGCGTGCCGGTGGAGATCGGCGAGGGTGGATATCGCCAGCCCGAGGTTGGCGCGCGTCTCGGAGAGATGCACGAGGCCCATGAAGAGGCTCCAGAGAATGTCCACGACCTCGCGCGGGTTTCCCTGCCGGTAGATTCCTGCCTCCATGGCCTCGCGCACGATCTCTCCGGCGATGGCAAAGTTGCGGCCGGCGCCGCGGTTGAGCAGCGCCAGCGTTTCCGGCGGGACCGCCATCGGGAAGCTCTTGTGATGGAAGAGGAAAAAGACGCGATAGGACTCGGGAAAGTCCTGTTGGAAGCGGTAAAAGAAGTCCCACGCCGCCCGCAGCTTGCGGTCCGGCCGCAGGCGCGAGCGCTGGATCCGCGTGAGTTCCTCGGTGAACGCCGCCATCGTCTCGGCAAGGAGCGAGACGTACAGTGCTTCCTTGCTCTTGTAATACAGGTAGATGGTGCCGACGCTGACACGGGCCGCCGCCGCGATGTCCTCGATGGTAGCAGCGAGAAAACCCTTTTCGGAGTAAACGCGTTTCGCCGCCGCAAGAATCGCTTGCCGCCGCGCCGCTCGCTCCTCGCTGCGCCGCTCCCGCACCGCCGCCTTCACGCGCTCTCCTGATGCCCTCATGCCCACTCTCCTCCTCCCTCCCGTCCGTCATTCACGACATCGCCCTCAGCTACCTGCGCCCGTGAGCGCTCGTGAGCGCTTGAGATTGCGCGGCAGGCCGAGCGGCAACTGCCCGCCGCCTGCCAGCATGAGCTGACCCGTGACCCGGTCGGCGTACTTCAAGGCGAGACAGCGCGTCATCCGCGCGCCCGCGGCGTGGAGCGCGGTGTCGACAGCCAGCAACTTCAATCGCGGCGGCTCGGCGAGCCCGAGCCGAAAGGTGCGGGCGGCCTCTTCATCCAGGCGATGAAGAAACCAGGCGCAGGTTTCGGAAACGACGGCCAGTGACGTAAACCAGCCCCGCGGGTCTGCATGAACAGACCCACTGCGATCGGGCCGTACGCGTCGCTGCGATCGAAGAATGCAACGAAGATCCCGGAATCGAGGAAGACCGCCCTGGGGGTCATGGGCGCGGGCGGCCATAGACGACGCCATCGACGCTGCGGCCGGCGTTCGGATCCCCGGACGACAGGACGCCGGCATTGCGCATTTACGACAACCGGCGATTCTCCCCACTTGCGCGCTTGGCCGCGGGGGCCCACCGCACCAGCTCGGCCACTGAAAATCCCTGCCGCATCGCTTCCCGCTTCGCCGCACGATAGGTCCCTTCCTCTAGGAAGATCTGCGTTCGCATCGTGCTATCGCCCTAGCCGATCGTGATAACACGCGTCAAGCACCACCGGGCGCATCGCTGCGGGAAAGCACGCCAGGAGTCGAGGCATCGCGAGCGGTGCTGACGGCAGGGCAGGTTCTCCGGTTCCTTCGACACCGCTGCGGACGAGGGCGGGAACGGTCGCCGAGCGGCTTCGGGGCACTCGACGCAGAGGGTTGCGGCGTGAGATCCACAGGACACGCGAGCTCACGGATCGCCCATCCGCAGTCGACCTCTTGGCGCCAGTTCCGGACATGGGCTAGAAGGAAGACAGAACCTCGGAACCATGAACCGGACCGCCGGCGGCGGGGGAACTACTCCACGAAGCGCGAGAACACGTAATCGCTGCCTTTCTGTGCCGTATGACAGCCGAAGCATTCGCCAACGGCATCCTTGACCACATTCGCCGGGTTGTTTGGCTTGAAGCCACCGAAGCCCCACCCACCCGTTGCACGGAAGCGCCTGCTGTCTTTCACCATCACGGCGGTGATCTTGCGGTCGCCTGCCACGTGCGCGTTGTCCTTGGCCGGCGACTCGAACAAATCAAAGACCAGGATGGCCCCGTCGGGGTAGGGCCCGCCGCTCTTGCTGGCCGGCAAGCCGACGTCGTTCACGTACACATGGTGCATTCCCCCGAAGGCGCCGTAGAGTGGGTGCCCTGGCAAGATGACCATGCTTTTCACGTGCGTCCAACTCCGATATCCACTCGGCAGCGAAAGCACTGCCTCCTCTCCACTGCATGGACGGCTGAGCGCGATGAGGGCCAAAGCCGCGGCAAGCGTCAATCCTACGGGTAGTACTTTCATGGCGATCTCCTCTCGATCGAGATGTGCGGCCGACTAACAAGCGAGCGCCGTTCGAGCAATGACGCACTTTTCGGACACCGGGTGTGCTGATGGTACGTATGACGGCGATTCAGTCAGCGGCAGAGCCGAACCCAACGGCTCAGCGATCCAGGCGGCTCGCCGTGCTCCATTGTAAGTGGTCGCTGGCGATTCTCTCAGTTCTTGCTGCCGGCCCTTGCCGCACGCTGGCGCTGGCACGGCGCGTGCGCGGCATCCGACTGAAAGTGCTCTTCGAGCGCTTGCGAGAGCTGGAGGCGGCGGAAATCATTGCCCGCAAGGACAACGCGCGCTACCCGCGCGTCGTCGTGTACCGGTTGACGGACCTCGGCGACCATCTCGCTCCGCTGCTCAAGGCCTGGGCCAAAGCGGGTTTCGAGTGGGAGGTGCTCGAGATGGTACTCAAGTGCAAGTGGACATCTCCGATCCTTCAGCACCTGCGTGACGGCGAGCGGCGGCCGGTCGAGTTACACATGGCCCTGCCAGGGGCGGGAAAGAGGCAGCTTTTTGAACGGCTCGCCTGGTTGGAGAATCGCGGTTTGATCGCGCGCCGTATTCGCGCGACTCGGCCGGTGATCAGCACGTACCGCTTGACGCCAGAGGGAAAACGACTTGTCCGGGCGGTATTGGCGTGGGACGCAACCATACGTGCCATCGCCCAGAACGCGTAACTAAGAGCACGACGCCGTGTGCGGTCCGCCGGCACCGATCCGCGAGCAAATCGATTCCTGTTCCGACGCGATCCGCAGGGGCGAGCCGTGTCCTCCTGGACAAGGACGGGTCCGCCGCCCGCATGTTCGGCTTCGTGCCGCCCCCGCGCGCGCACCGCAGGCCGAGCCGGGCGGAGTTCGAAGAAGCGCTACACCCGTTCTTCAGCCTCTGCTCTGGCAATTGAAGCTCCTGCTCCACGGCGAGGGCCGGATGGCGCTCCACGTGTGTGACACGCACAGGCGAAACCGCCTCCTCCGCATGCTCGAATGGGACGCCCGGGCGACAGGCGGGCTGAAGCACGACGTGTGGTACGGGGCAGGCGCATCGCTGGCGGGAAAGGCGTGAGGAATCGAAGCAGGACGGCGGCCGCGCTTCGTCAACACCTCTCGCTCCGGACGCGCAGCGCGAAAAGGCCCACCGCAGTCAGGACCAGCAGCGCCACGAGCTTGCCAGCCGGCGAGAATGCCGGCGCAACGGCCGGTACAAGCAGCGCCGGTCCGCCCTGGTCCACAATGAGCCCGTCCGCACCCGTGTCGTCACCCGGCTGCCCGTCCTGCAACTGGAAGGAGATCATGTTGCCGGAGATGGTCACGTTGGCGTTCGGGTTTACCTCTGCCAGCGTGTAGAACACGGCATTCGAGGCGCCCGGAGGCAGCGGGCCAAACTTGCGGAAAGTGAGCAAGGAAAGATCGCTCGCAGCGGTGAAGGTCAGGGTGACCTGCGCGATCCCATCTGGGCAGCCTTGCAGCGTAAAGCCCACCAGGCCG
>JBBITY010000297.1:0-468 GCA_037440565.1 Desulfurellales bacterium | reverse complement strand
TGGCTTGCCGAGAACACGGCCACAGCGGAGTGCTGGTTGCAGTCGCTCTCCACGATCACGCAGCCGCCGCCGGAGGCGGCGGGCAGGGCAGTGGTGTTGGGATTGGTGCTCGTGCCCTCGGCGCATGCCTCCTCGACGGCGTCCGGCACCCCGTCGCCGTCGGTGTCCGCCGGCGTGGGGGTCGGGGTGACCGTGGGCGTGAGAGTGGCCGTCGGGCTCGGGGTCGGTGTGGGCGTGGCCGATGGCGTGGGCGAGTTGGACGGCGTGAACGTGGGCGTGGCCGTCGGCGGCTCGGCGATCACTTCATAAGCGCCGATGTCGCAGGCCGCATCGCGGGCATAGCCTGTCAGAACACGGATCACTCGGATGAACGGATCAGAATCCGCCAATCCGAACAATCCGCGTTCTCAGATCGCGCTCCGCCCCATTCACCGAATCCGTTGTCACCTGCTGAGGTTGCTGAAAAAA
>JBBITY010000296.1:0-4758 GCA_037440565.1 Desulfurellales bacterium | reverse complement strand
CGCTCGTAGCTCTCCGCGATCACGGCGCGCACGCCGAGCAGCGCCGTGCCCTTGGCGGCCCAATCGCGCGAGCTGCCGGTGCCGTACTCCTTGCCGGCGATGACCAGCAACGGAACCCGCTCCTCCTGGTAGCGCATGGCGGCGTCGTAGATCGTCATTTGCTCGCCATCCGGGAAATGGCGCGTCCAGCCGCCTTCTACGCCGGGCACGAGGACGTTGCGCAGCCGGATATTCGCGAACGTGCCGCGCATCATGACCTCGTGGTTGCCGCGCCGGGCACCGTACGAGTTGAACTCGACCTGCGGCACGCCGCGGGCGACCAGATACTTGCCGGCCGGGCTGTCCGCCGGAATGGAGCCGGCGGGGGAAATGTGATCCGTGGTCACGGAATCGCCAAGCGCAGCGAGAACCCGCGCACCTTCGATATCCCGCAAGGGCGGCGCCTCTCGGCTCATCGTCTGAAAAAAGGGCGGCTCCTTGATGTAGGTCGAAGAGGCGTCCCACGCGTAGATCTCCCCGGCGGGCACCGGCAGTGCGCGCCACTGTTCGTCGCCGCTGAACACGTCGGCGTACTGAGCGCGAAACCGGTCGGGATTCAGCGCCTGGTCCATCACGCGTTCGATCTCTTCCGGCGCCGGCCAGAGGTCCCGTAGATAGACCGGCTGCCCGTCGGTGCCGCGGCCGATCGGCTCGTGCTCCATGTCGATGTCGACCGTACCCGCCAGCGCGTACGCGACCACCAGCGGCGGCGAGGCCAAGTAGTTCGCCAGCGTGGAGGGATTGATGCGGCCTTCGAAGTTGCGGTTGCCGCTGAGCACTGCCGCGGCGACGAGCGCGCGCTGCTTGATCGCGCTGGCGATCGGTTGCGGCAGCGGGCCGCTGTTGCCGATGCAGGTCGTGCAGCCGTACCCGACGAGGTGAAAGCGCAGCCGTTCGAGATAGGGAAGCAGCCCGGCGGCCTCGAGATAGTCGGTCACGACCTTCGAGCCCGGCGCCAGACTGGTCTTCACCCACGGCTTCACTGCGAGCCCTCGCTCCACCGCCTTTTTCGCCAGCAGCCCCGCCCCGAGCATGACGGAGGGGTTGGAGGTGTTCGTGCAACTGGTGATCGCGGCGATCACGACCGACCCGTGCGTGAGGCGGAAGGTGTCGCCATCGCTGCGCACCTCGACGGCTTGTGCGCCATAGCAATCGCGCCGTTCGCCGACCCGTTCGCTGGCAGGCACCGGGGCGTCCGCCGTCGCGACGTCGCGGTTGTACGCGCTCCTCAGGGCGTCGAAGAAAACGCGTTTCATATCGCGCAGGGCGACGCGGTCCTGCGGGCGCTTCGGTCCGGCGAGGCTCGGCTCCACGGCGCTCAGATCCAGAGCCACGGTGTCGGTAAAGATCGGATCCGGGGTGTCGTCAGTGCGAAACAAACCCTGCGCCTTGCAGTACGCCTCCACGACTGCGATCAGCTCGTCGGGCCGCCCGCTCAGCCGCAAGTAACTGAGCGTGTTCGCATCCACCGGAAAGAACCCCATGGTCGCGCCGTACTCGGGCGCCATGTTGGCGATCGTCGCGCGGTCGGCCGGGCTCAACTGACTCAGACCGGGTCCGTAAAACTCGACGAACTTGTCGACCACGCCCTTCTTGCGCAGCATCTGCGTGACCGTCAGCACGAGATCCGTGGCGGTGGCGCCCGCCGGCAGCCGCCCGGTGAGCTTGAATCCCACCACCCGCGGGGTCAGCAGATAGTACGGCTGGCCCAGCATCACCGCTTCCGCTTCGATGCCGCCGACCCCCCAGCCGAATACGCCGACTCCATTCACCATCGTGGTATGCGAGTCCGTCCCGACCAGGCTGTCCGGAAACACCACCGTCTGCCCGTCGCGCGGGCGGCGGCACGCCACTTGGGCGAGGTACTCCAGATTTACCTGATGGCAGATCCCGGTGCCCGGCGGGACAACCCGGAAGTTCTCGAAGCTCTGTTGTCCCCAACGCAAGAACGCGTACCGCTCGCGGTTGCGCGCGAACTCCCGCTCGACGTTCTCGCGGAACGCAGTGGGTGAACCGAAGCTGTCGACCTGCACGGAGTGGTCGATCACGAGGTCGGCGGGAATCTGCGGGTTGATCCGCCTGGGTTCGCCCCGCAGCCGGTGCATCGCGTTGCGCATGGCGGCGAGATCCGCCACGGCCGGCACGCCCGTGAAGTCCTGCAAGAGCACCCGTGCCGGCGTGAACGGCACCTCGCGCGCCGCTGGCGCGGCGGCCTGCCAGCCCGCCAACGCTTCAATGTCATCGGCCTTCACCACGCGACCGTCTTCATGGCGCAGAAGATTTTCGAGGAGGATCTTGATGCTGAACGGGAGGCGCTCGACGTCGCCCACTCCGCGCTCGGCCAAGCCGCCGAGCCGGAAATACTCCAACGTCTCGCCCCCAGCCGCCAGCTTCGCCCGCGTCCCAAACGTGTCTTTCCACCTTGCTTTCATTGCGCACTCTCTGAGCTGTTCGCCTTCAGCCCCCCGCCTCCATCATTCTGCCTTCATCATTCTGCCTTCATCATTCTGCCTTCACATCCCTCGTTCGAGGCGCCGCTGCGAGAAGGTCTCTTCGGATAGGCCGGCATTGTACTTGATCTCCGTAAACCGCACGGCCGTCGCGCTCCGGGAGCGCTCATTGCGCATCTCCAAATAGTGGGCGGCCGGAATCGGCCCGACGGGTCGGTAGTCGGACGCCAGCAGCGTCTTCGCCAGTTGGCCATCGCGGTTGTCAAACTCGAACTTGCGCGGCACGAGGTCGTCACGACTGAGCCACAAGCGGATCTTGCCATACCCGATGTCCCGGTCGGTCGGTACGAGCTCGATGATCGCGCAGGCGTGGTCGTCGATCCGCTCGTCGCGCAGCAATGCCGTGCGGGCTTCGTCCTCGGTCCAATCGAGCATCTCATTCATCAACGCCAGATCTTCGTAACTGAAGTCGGTGCCGACGAAACTCTCGCGCTTGGAGGTCCCGGTGATCTGGCGCACACGCTTCAGCTCGGGCAGGAAAAGCCACTGGCGGTCCTCCTGCTCCGGATCGATCCATTGGAGAAAACCGATGCCCCGCACCTCGGGCGGCGACACGAAGAACAAGATCGACCGGCTGGCCTTGGGGCCGTACTTCTTCGTCAGAATTTCCAGCTCGCGGTGGTATTGGTTCTTGCGGCGATCGGTAATGGTCAGTTGCAACCGCTGGGTGCGGTCGTTCCAGGCGCGGGTGGTCTGATTGAGCTGCCGCACCTGGTCGAGCAGCGCCCGCGCCTCTCCGTCCGCCACCGCTCGTCCCGCCGTGCCGGCGACCAGCGCCACCGCCAGCACCCGCAGCATCCTACCCCGCTGCACTTGCATCGCCTCCTCGGCGGCCGACGTTACCGCGCCGCTGATGCCACAGCAACCCGCGGTAAACGTACTGCACGCCCGACGCAGCCGCGGTCACCGCTGTGACGTGCTGCAGGATCGCGTTGACCAGGTCCAGGGGCAGCGCTGGCCGCGCCAGACTCAGCAGTGCGAATCCCACGGTGTACAATTCGAGAAAGGTGTTCACCTTGCCGAAGCGGCTCGGGTCGACCTGCATCGCCTCGTGGTGCACGAAGTACAGCAGGTAGTAGCCCAGCACCACGATGACGTCGCGGCTGATGACCAACACGACCAGCCAGCCGGCGATCGCTCCGTCGATGCCGAGAACGAGAAACGAGCTGACGAGGAGAAGTTTGTCCGCCATCGGATCCAGCACAGCGCCGAGGTCCGATTGGGTAGCGGTAATGCGCGCGATGGCGCCGTCGACCGCGTCGGTGATGCCGGCAGCCAAGAGCAGGATGAACGCCGGGGCGTAATTGCCCTGCGTGAGCAGAATCAGGAAGATCGGGATGGCGATAATCCGCAGCAGGGTGAGGAAGTTGGGCAGAGTGAGCATCGGCAGGACGGACAGCGGGCGTCAGGCGTCGGTCGACGTGGCGGCAACTTCCTTGCGAATTCGCCCGGCGACCTTCGCGGGGACGTACGCGGTGACCTCGAACGCGCCGTCGTGGAGCGACTGCTGGGCGACGCGTCCCGCTCGGTGAAGCTCGGCGAGGAGGTCCGACCGCGAAGCCGGGATGCGAATCGTCAGGCGCTCATTCTGCGCCGCGAGCAGGAGTCCGATCTGTCGGAGCAACTGCGGCACCCCTTCCCCAGTTCTCGCCGAAATCGCGCAGGAGGCTCCGCCGGCCGCCGGTCGCGGCCGGCGGGCGCCGGGAAGATCCATCTTGTTGAACACGGTGATGCGCGGGGTCTTGTCGACCCCGAGTTCCGCCAACACCCGCTCGACCACCGTCATGTGTTCCGCACAATGGGGATCGCTCCCATCCACGATGTGCAAGAACAGATGGGCGTTGCGGACCTCTTCCAGCGTGCTCTTGAACGCGTCGACGAAGCCGTGCGGGAGTTTGTGGATGAACCCGACCGTGTCGACCAGCAGCGCCTCGCCGCCCTCCGGCAGCCGTAGCCGTCGCACGGTCGGATCGAGCGTGGCGAAGAGCTTGTCCTCCACCAGCACGCCGGCGTGCGTCAGGTGATTCATCAACGTCGACTTACCCGAGTTCGTGTACCCGACCAGGGCTACGGTCGGATATGGGACCTGCGCCCGGCTGTGCCGGTGCAGCTCCCCGGTACGCGACACGTGCACCAACCGTCGGCGCAGCGCGGCGATCCGCTCCCGCACGCGACGGCGGTCGACTTCGAGCTGCGTCTCGCCGGGCCC
>JBBITY010000295.1:0-4773 GCA_037440565.1 Desulfurellales bacterium | reverse complement strand
GCCCGCGGCTGAGGATGTCGGCCGGCCAACGAGGCACGGACCCATCGGCCCGCGCCGCGTGGAAGGGAAAAGGGAGCGCGAGGGAAACAACCGCGAGGTTTTTCCCTCGCCGGGTGCAGGGCGGAGCCCGCCTGAGCTGAAAGAGCGATTCTTCATCGGATGCGGGTCGCCACGCACGGAGGCACGGACGGTGCTCTGAAATCAGGCTCTGAACGGGCGCGCCGGAGCCTCCCCGCCTCCCATCGGATCAGGTGCGCCACACCGTACCGGGGAGACCATTGCGCGGGTGGAGCGTGGGCACGTAGCGCAGCTCGGGGTCGCCGGGCTCCAGTTGCCAACGGTAGCGGCGTAGGAGCAGCGACGCGACCACCTTCATTTCCAACTGCGCAAACGCCTGGCCGAGGCAGAGGCGCGGGCCGCCGCCGAAGCCGACTAACGCGTACGGCGTCGCTTTGTGTTCCTCGCGCGGCGGCGCGAAGCGATCGGGATCGAAACGGTCGGGGTCGCGGAACACGGCACCCAGGCGGTGCGTGGCGTAGGGCGAGTACACGACCATGGTTCCGGGCGCGAGGCGATAGCCGGCGAATTCCACCTCTTCGAGCACGCCGCGCTGGCAAAGGTTGACCGGCGGCCACAGGCGCTCGACTTCCTTCAGGACGCAATCGAGAAACTGGAAATCCTTGAGATGCTCCAGCCCCAGTTCGCCGCCGCCAACCACGCGGCGCTGTTCGTCGAGCAGGCGCTGGTACGCGTCGGGGTGATCGCGCAGGGCGAGCAGGAGCGACGTCAGCATCGAGGTGGTGGTCTCATGACCCGCGAACATGAGGATCACGGCCTGGTCGAGCAGCTCCTCTTCGCTCAACGCCTCACCGTGCTCGTCGCGCGCGGCAATGAGCAAGCCAAGGGCGTCGGTCCCGGGCTCGTCGCGCCGCCGCCGGATCACTTCTCGCAAATACCCGCGCAGCGCCTCGCGCGCGCGCAGCCCCTTGCCGTAGGTGGTCCAGCGCCAGCCGACGCGGAGAAAGGCCGAGCTGCCCTTTGCCAGGCGGTCGTTGAGGCGGCTCAGGCGTTCTAGGTCCAAATCGCCCCGCACGCCGAGAATGAGCCGGGCCATGATCTCGAAGGTGAGGTGGCGGAAGCGGTCGTACATGCGGCCGGGTCCCTCGCGCGCCCAGCGCGCGGCGTGGGCCGCCGCGCATTCGGCCATGACCTCGAAATACTGCTGGATGCCCCGCTGGTGAAACGCCGGCGTCATCAGCGTCCGGTTGCGCCGGTGGACCACGCCGTCTTGAAAGAGCAGCCCGTCGCCGAAGACCCGGCGAACCATGGCGTAGCCGATGCCGTGCGAGAAGCGCTCGCGCGCGCCGACCATGATGAGGTGATTGGCCTCCGGCCCGATCAGCACAACGAGATCGGTTCCGAACAGCCGGGTCTTGAAGATGGGGCCGTGCCGCCGATAGGCACGGAGGAAATAGTCGCCCGGATGCGACAGGAGGGCCTGCGGCGCGCCGAGCCAGGGGAGGGAAGGAAGCGCCGGAATGTCCGCCACGCTGCGCAACACCGGTGAGCGTGCCGCACCGTTTGTGTTGGTGCCCCCCATCGGTGTGTTCGTGTAATACAGGCGCCCCGGGTTTGCCAGCCTTCCGGTCCTTCTCGCCTCGCTGGCTGCAGGGCGCAGCCCGCCTGAGCTGAAGGAATTCGATTCCTCATCGGATGCGGGGACGCCAGCGCCGCATCCGATTACCGGGGGACTTTCGGTTCCATCGGGAAATGGGCATAGTGAAAAACCGATGCTCAACCTGGATCGACTCAATCGCCCGCTCCGCAACCTGCGGATATCGGTCACCGACCGCTGCAACCTGCGCTGCGCGTACTGCATGCCGGAGGAAAGCTACGTCTGGCTGCCGCGCAACGACCTCCTGCATTTCGAGGAGATCAGCACGCTAGTCGATCTGTTTCTCGACCTCGGGGTGGACAAACTGCGCCTGACCGGCGGCGAGCCACTGCTGCGCCACGATCTCCCGAAACTGGTGGGCATGCTGGCGGCCAAGCCGCGCGTGCGCGATCTGGCCATGACCACGAATGGCGTGCTGCTCGCCGAGCAGGCGGCGGCGCTGCGCGCGGCCGGACTCCACCGCGTCACGGTGAGCCTCGACACCCTGCGCCGCGGCCGCTTCGTCGCGCTGATGCGGCGGGACTTCCTCGACCAAGTCCGGGCCGGTATCGAGGCCACAGCGGAGGCTGGTTTCGGCGGGCTGAAGATCGACACGGTCGTCATGCGCGGCACCAACGACGACGAGCTGGTCGACATCATTGAATATGCAAGGCCGTTCGGTGCGGAAGTGCGCTTCATCGAATACATGGACGTCGGCGGCGCGACGCGCTGGTCGATGGACCACGTCTTCACGCGCGCGGACATCCTCGATCGCCTGACCGAGCACTACGGGCCGATCGAGCCGATCAGCGAGGAGACCGCGGCTCCGGCCGAGCGCTTCCGGCTGCCGGACGGGACGGTATTCGGCATCATCGCGTCGACCACGGCGCCCTTTTGTCGCGCTTGCGACCGCTCCCGGCTCACCGCAGACGGCATGTGGTACCTGTGCCTGTACGCAAAGGTGGGGATCGACCTGCGCCGCGCCTTGCGCGGCGGCGCGTCGCCTGAGGAGATCAAAGTGCTGATCAGCGGGCGCTGGCGGGAGCGCGAGGACCGCGGCGCCGAGGAGCGCCTGGCGAGAAGCGACCGTGCGCCGCTCGTACCCGTCACCGACCTGCGCCGCGATCCACACCTCGAAATGCATACGCGAGGGGGATGAGGATCAGTGTGCCGGTGAGCTGGCGGACCGGTGAGCCGGTGCTGGGACTTATGGGCTGTGCTCGGAGCTTGTGAAAAAAATCCCTACGGGGTGGGGCAACGCTCCACCCCTCAGGAATAACGGCATGCGTTCGGTCATGTAATCTTGCGGGCGGGAGCACTGCTCCCGCCCCGGCTCGTCCCCACCGCAGACGTCGCCGTTGAGTTCCTCACAAGCTCTCAGCGCGGGTTGGCGCCCGCAACCCAAGGGATGCCCGGTCGTCATGCCCGCGGAGGCGGGCAGCCAGGTGGGGAGGATGGGAACGCGACAAGACTGGATTCCCGCTTTCGCGGGAATGACGCACGCGAAAACCTTCGCGCCACGCGAAGAAATCCGGAACTACTAGTAGCTCAGCCGCGGGGGAGAGAGGACCCGCTTACCGAGGTTGTGCGCCGCAGGGCCTTGCGCGCTTCTTCGCAGAGGAGCAGGAGCGGCCCGAGGCTGAAAAGCAACAGCCAGTGCGAGGGACCAAGCGGGGCGAGGCCGAACACGGCGGCCAACGGCGGCGTGTAGATCAACAACACCAGGAGCAGGATCTCCACGGCAATGCCGAGCAACAAGGGGCGATTGCTCAACGGCCCGATCTGAAGAATGGACTCTCGGCTGCTGCGGCAGGCGAAGGCGTTTCCGACCTGGCACGTGACGATGCCGGCGAGTGTCATGGTGGTGGCGGTCGCGTAGATCGCGCCGTCTGCCGCCATCGGGGCGCCCGGCCGCCAGCCGGCGAGCCAGTAGGCGAAGAAGTACCCGGCCAGCGTGAACGCGGCTTCGAGGAGGCCGAGCCAGCCGTAGGCCCGCAGGAGCGTCGCACGATTGACCAGGCGCTGGCGGCGCGGACGCGGGCGGCGCTGCATCACGTCGGGTTCGGGCGGTTCCATCCCCAGGGCGAGCGCCGGCAGAAGATCCGTGCCGAGATCGACCGCCAGGATCTGCATCACGGTGAGCGGCAGGGGAATGTGAAAGAGGACGAAGGCGATGAACGGGATGATTTCGGGAATGTTGCTGGCGAAGATGTAGGTGATGAACTTCCCGATGTTGTCGTAAACGGCGCGCCCTTCCTCGATTGCCGCCACGATGCTGGCGAAGTTGTCGTCAGCGAGGACCATGTCTGCCGCCTCGCGCGCGACGTCGGTGCCGGTCACGCCCATCGCCACGCCGATATCGGCGCGCTTCAGTGCCGGCGCGTCGTTGACGCCATCGCCCGTGACGGCCACCACTGCGCCGCGCCGCTGCCACGCCTCGACCAGCCGCAGCTTGTGCTCGGGCGTGACGCGGGCGAAGAGCACGTCGGGCGTGTCGAGGAGAGCGTGGAGCTGCTGATCACTCAGGGCGTCCAGCTCCGGACCGGTGACCACTCGGACATCGCCTTCGTGGAGGCCAATCTCGCGAGCGATGGTCGCCGCTGTGCGGCCGTCGTCGCCGGTCACCATGATCGCGCGCACGCCGGCAGCCCGACAGGCGGCGATGGCGGCGGGCACCTCCTCGCGCGGCGGGTCCTCCATGGCCAGCAGACCGAGCAGCGTGAGCTGCGACTCGACCTCGTCCGGTTCCCACCCGTCTGGCCAGCGCCCCTCGCTGCCGTCGAGATGGCGGACCGCCACCGCCAGCACTCGCAACCCGCGGCGCGCGAAAGCGTCGTATGCCGCCTCGACCGCGGCGCGCCGCTCCGGGTCGAGCGGCACGACTGCCGATTCCGTGCGCATGGCGACACAGCGCGGCAGTAGCTCGCTGGGCGCTCCCTTCACGCAAGCGACGGCGGCGCCGGCGATGCGCTGGATGGTCGTCATGCGCTTGCGCAGCGAGTCGAACGGCAGCTCTGCCAGCCGTGGCGATTGCGCCAGTACCGTCTCGGTCAGACCGAGCTTCGCCGCAGCGACAACGATCGCGCCTTCGGTCGGATCGCCGAGCACCCCCCACCGCG
>JBBITY010000294.1:0-4784 GCA_037440565.1 Desulfurellales bacterium | reverse complement strand
CTTTAACGACACCGACATTGCTGCCAACGCTCTCTACGAACTCGGGTTGTTGTATCGCAAGGCAGGGAACTCCGAGCAGGCCCGGCTCGCCTTTGCGGCGGTCGCATGGCATCACGCGGATAACGGCGTCGCGCGCAAGGCCCGGCGGGCGTTGAACAAGCTGGCCGGAGCCGAGGGCGTGCCCGCAAACGACCCGTTACCGGTCTTGCAAGCCCAGGCCGGACGCCACCGCACGCTCGCCCTGGCACAGGTCGCCGAGGTGCCTCAGGAACCGGCACCGCGCCGCGGACTCAGTCCGAGCCCGGGTTTTGGATCGGTACCCATGGGCGGTATGGGCCCGTTCGGCGGCGGTTACTGAGGACACGGGCCGGGAGAGGTTCCCCTGGTTGACAGAGTGGTGCGTCTGTCCTAAGCAAGAAATCAATAGTTCGAAGAGATCAAAAAGGAGTTCGTCGAGACTCGAACACCGACACAAATACCTTATCGAGAGTGGCTGAGGGACTGGCCCGATGAAGCCACAGCAACCGGCCCTGAGAACCACAGGGCGTCCGGTGCTAACTCCAGCCGGGAAACACCCGGAGAGATAAGGCAAGAGAAAACGCTCTGGCCTCTACCCCTCCCGGGGGTCGAGGCTTTTTTTTTCCATGAGAGCGCAATCGAGCACAATTGATCGGGAGAGCGGCGGCGATGCCCGAACTGCTGCGGCACGGGAGCGGCTCGCCCGCGCCCGCGTCTTGATCGTCGGTGTCGGGGCGTTAGGCTGTCCGGTCGCCTTGCAGTTGGCTGCCGCTGGAGTCGGCACGCTGGTGCTCATGGATGATGACCGGGTGGAGCCGTCCAATCTGCACCGCCAAATTCTGCATCGGACCACCGGCATCGGCCTCCCCAAGGTCGTCTCGGCGCGCGAGCGGCTGCGCCGCATGTATCCGACTGTGGCCATTGAGGCGCGTTGCGAGCGGTTGCGACCGGAGACCCTGGAAAGGTCGTTCGCGGCAGCGGATTTCGTCGTCGACGCCACCGATGGCGTGGCGGCGAAGTTTCTCCTCAACGACGGCGCGGTCCAGACTGGACGGCCTTACTCCCACGCCGGCGTGCTGGGGTTTCAGGGCCAGACGCTGACCGTGCTGCCCGGCCGCACGGCCTGTTTTCGGTGCGTGTTCCCCGAAGCGCCGCCGGCCGACGCGGTGCCGACGTGTCAGGACGCCGGGATCATCGGCGCCGTGGCCGGTGTTATCGGCTCGCTGCAGGCCGCCGAGGCGATCCGCTACCTGCTCGGCGAGTCGCCGTTGTTCGCCGATCGCCTGTTGACCTACGACGCGCTGACGCGGCACTGGCGCCAGGTGACGCTCGCTCGAAATCCGCGCTGTCCGCTGTGTAGCCGCCAGCCGTCGGCCCCCCTGCTGGATACTGCTGGCGACCACGCGATGGGAGTTGATGCATGAGCACCGTATTGGGATTGCGCTGCCGTGAGTGCGGCGCGGAGTATCCGCAGGAACCACTGCACGTCTGTGACCAGTGCTTTGGTCCGCTGGAGGTTGCATACGACTACGCGGCGATCCGCCGCAAGCTCACCCGCGAGCGCATTGCGAGCCGGCCGCCCAACCTGTGGCGGTATCGGGAGCTGCTGCCGATCACGCGCGACCCGGTGGTCGGACCACATTCGGGATTCACTCCGTTGGTGAAGGCGGACCGACTGGCGGCGGCCCTCGGCGTGCACGAGCTGTACGTCAAGGACGACTCGGTCAACCACCCGACTTTCTCTTACAAAGACCGCGTCGTATCGGTCGCCATTTCGAAGGCAATGGAGTTCGATTTCGACACCGTGTCATGCGCCTCCACCGGCAACCTCGCCAACAGTGTCTCGGCGCATGCGGCGCGCGCCGGGTTGTCGTGCTTCATTTTCATTCCCGATAACCTCGAGCAGGGAAAGATCCTCGGGTCGGCCATCTACGGGACCCGCACGGTAGCCATCCGCGGGAACTACGACGATGTCAATCGCCTGTGCAGCGAGATCGCCGACAAGTACCGCTGGGCGTTCGTCAACATCAACATCCGCCCCTACTACACCGAAGGCGCGAAGACGTACGGCTTCGAGATCGCCGAGCAACTGGGCTGGCGCTTTCCGCAACACATCGTCGTGCCGACCGCCGGCGGGACGATTCTCCCGAAAGTCGCCAAGGCGTTCCGCGAGCTGCAGGAGATCGGCCTGGTGAACGACCCGATGCCCAAGGTCTACTCGGCGCAGGCGGCGGGCTGCGCGCCGGTCGTGCACGCCATTCACCGCGGCAGCGATCTCATCGCGCCCGTCAAACCGGACACCATCGCGAAGTCGATCGCGATCGGCAATCCCGCCGACGGCTACTACGTGCTCAAGGCCGTGCGCGAGTCCGGCGGGTGGGGCGAGGCTGTCACGGATGACGAGATCGTCGACGGCATTCACCTGCTCGCACGCACGGAAGGGATCTTCACGGAGCCGGCGGGCGGTACCACGGTGGCGGTGGCGAAGAAGCTGATCGAGCAGGGGCGCATTCCGCGCCATGAATCGATCGTCATCAGTGTCACTGGCAACGGCTACAAGACGCTCGAGGCGGTGGCGGCGAGTGTGGCGCAGCCGTTCGTGATCAACGCGCGCTTGCAGGAGTTCGACGACCTCTACGAGCGGCTCGCCGAACCGCGGGCGCGGCACGCCGCGGCAGGTGACCAGCGAGCATGATTGGGTTAAGAGCCTATCCCAAAGCCCCGGACCGAGGAGTGCGCGTCAGATGGGGGGCGAGAGCGGAAAGCGCAGCGAGGGATGCCGCAGGCATGGCTGGAGGGCGATGTCGAGGCGGCCCAAGCGAGCCCCTCGCTCGCAGCCCCCAGATGGCGCGAAGGCCAACGGGACGGATTTTGGGATCGGCTCAAAGGAGGAAGGTATGAGCGTGCACGTGCGAATTCCAACCCCGTTACGGCGGTTCACAGGAGGCCAGGAAGAAGTCGGCGCGAGCGGCGCGACGGTCGGCGGCATCGTCGACGACCTCGAGCGGCAGTTCCCGGGGATGAAAGAGCGCTTGTGCGATGCCGACGGCAACGTGCGCCGGTTCGTGAACATCTACCTGAACGGCGATGACATTCGCTTTCTCAGCAACCTGGAAACCGGGGTGAAGGACGGCGACGAGCTTTCGATTGTGCCGGCCATCGCCGGGGGCTGAACGCGCATGGCTCGCGCCCTCAGCGCCGGCGCGGTGGCTCGGCCGTCGCGGCTCGAACTGCCGAACCGAGCCCACTCGGTCCTCGACTTGATCGGGCACACCCCCCTGGTGGACATTACCGCCGCCGGGGTGGGTCTGTCGCCGCGTGTGCGGCTCTACGCCAAGCTCGAGGGCTTCAACCCCGGCGGGTCGGTCAAGGACCGGCCGGCGCTGTGGATGATCCGCCACGGTCTGGCCAGTGGCGCCCTCGGGCCGGGCAAAGAAATTCTCGACTCCACCTCCGGCAATACGGGCATCGCGCTCGCCTTGATCGGCGCGGTGCTCGGCTATCCCGTGACGCTCGTCTTGCCCGACAACGTGAGCCGCGAGCGCAAGAAGATCATCAACGCTTTCGGCGCCAAGATGATCTTCAGCAGCGGACTGGAGGGGTCAGACGGGGCGATCCGCCTTTGCCGGCGCATCATGGAAGAGCACCCCGAGCGGTACTTCAAGCCCGACCAGTACTTCAATCCGGTGAACCCGCTGGCGCACTACGAGAGCACGGGGCCGGAGATTTGGGAGGCGACGCAGGGCGCCGTGACCCACTTCGTCGCCGGGATCGGCACGGGGGGGACGGTCATGGGCACCGGCCGCTACCTCAAGGAGCGCAACCCGGCGATTCAGGTGATCGCCGCGGAGCCCGACGACGCCCTGCATGGGCTCGAGGGGCTCAAGCACATGGCCAGCTCGATCGTCCCGGGCGTGTACCACGAGGAGGAACTCGATCGAAAGGTACCGGTGGCGACGGAGGCCGCATACGAGTTCGTGTACCGGCTGGGATCGCGGCACGGCCTGGTGGTCGGTCAATCGTCGGGCGCCGCGTTGTGCGCTGCGCTCGAAGTGGCGCGGGAGCTCGATGAGGGTGTGGTGGTGATCATCTTTCCCGATTTCGGCGATCGGTATCTCAGCACCAACCTTTGGTATGGGTGGTCCGAATGGCTGCAAAAGCAACACGGCGCGTGACGAGAAAGAAAAAGGGGGCCCAGCCCGAGGTGCAGGAGAAGGTCTACCTCACCTATCCCCCGGAGCTGATCAAGGAGCCGATCATTTACGAGCTCGGCCACAAGTTCGCGGTGCGCACCAACATCCGCGGCGCCAACGTGTCGGACAAGATGGGACTGGTGGCCCTCGAGCTGGACGGCACGCGCGAGGAAATCGACCGCAGCATCGCATGGCTGCGGGCGCGCGGCATCACGGTGGAGCCGATCGAAAAGAATGTGATCGAGTAGGAACCATCCCCGATGCCTCTCAGCGACAGCCAAACCGAGCGGTACAGCCGGCAGATCGTCTTGCCCCAGATCGGGGGCCGCGGGCAGGAGCGGTTGCTGCGCTCCGCGGTGGCCCTCGTCGGGACCGGCGCGGTCGCCCGCGTGGCCGCCCTGTACCTGGCGGGAGCCGGCGTCGGCCGCCTCACGTTTTACGCCGCACCGGGAGACGGCGTCGCTGCCGCGGCGCCGTTGCTGGACGAAGTCGTCGATGTCAATCCCGACGTGCACCTGGAGGCCGAGCCGTTTCCGGATGAGCCTGCCTGGGCTGCGCCCTTTACGGTCGTGG
>JBBITY010000293.1:0-4788 GCA_037440565.1 Desulfurellales bacterium | reverse complement strand
CGCTCAACTCGATTCGGCTGCGGCACGTCCCGCACAAGAAGTAGTACCGGACCTTATCCTCCTCCTCATCAATGACGCGTTCCAGGTCTTCGCGCAAGCGCTGGAACGCGTTCGGCGGCAGCTTGGGCGCTTCGAAGACGGACTTCTGGATGCGCACCGCGTAGCGCTTCAGGATCCGCACCACCCGGTAGCGGGTCCGGTCATCGACGATGTCAAAGGCGATCACGGTGAACATGGGGTCTCAGTTGGAGGGCCGGAGCACTGCTCCGGCCCTCAAGGCTGCAGCGGCGGGAGACCGGGCCCCTCTTGAAGGGTGGAGCATTGCTCCACCCCATGAGCCGGGCGGGAGCAGTGCTCCCGCCCTCGAGACTGGAGCTGCGGGTCATCGGATCAGAAACGGCTCGTACGCCGCGTCGGTCCCGAGCAGCGTGCGCGCGAAATGCCGCACCTGTTCCTCGATCACTTGCCGATACGTGAGCCGCTGCCCTCGCGGAGGGTAGAAAATCTGCCCGCGTATCCGGCGCTCGAACAGCTCGACAAACCACCGCATGGCCGCGCGGCGGATTTGGACGGGCTCACCATCGCCCCCGCCTTCGAAGTCTTCCGGCGAGAACGAGCGCTGATTGATACAGGCGACGACCATCGGGTCGACGATCACGCTCCGGTACTCCTCCATCAAATCGCAGACGAGCGACGGCCGTCCGTACGCCACATCGTGCAGCGCTCCGAGATACGGATCGAGCCCGACGATCTGCACTGCCGTTTCGACCGCATTTGCGAGCAAGGTGTAGCCCAACGAGAGGAGCACGTTCACCGGGTCCAGGGGGGGCCGGCGGTTGCGCCCACTGAAACTGAAATCGGGATTTCTCAACAGGGCATTGAAAACGCCGAAATAGACGGCCGAAGCCCGGCCCTCACAGCCGCGCACTTGATCGAGCGACGCCATCTGCTCAAGCCGTTCAGCCATGGCCAGCAGCCGGCTTGCGGCCTGCGCCAGGTCTTCCGAGCCGCCCTGCCGCCGCGCGGCTTTCAGGAAAAACGCGCGGGCGTTCAGCAGCTTGCCGCGGACAATGCGCTTCGCCACCCCGAGCGCCACGGCCGCGTCGTCGAGCTGCTTGTACTGTGCCAGCCGCAGCCGAACGTTCTTCGAGTGCTCGTGCAGCAGGCGGCCGCGGAAGCGGCCATGGATGGACATGAACACGGTGTCCACTCGCTCGGCAATGAGAAAGTCCAGCACGGCCGGAGTGACCATGATATTCCCCATCAGCACGAGTTGGTCGAGGTCATGCACGAGCAGCTCCGCGCGGCGTTTCTTCCCCGTCCATACCTGCAGAACCGCTCCATCTCGCCGCAGTGTGGCGCCTTGTTCAGTGATGTAGGCGGTCTTCATGATGGATGCCGGGTACCGGGTGTCGGGTGTTGGGCAAGGGCGGGAGCGATGCTCCCGCCCTCGAGCACGTGCGGGCGCTCGCCACGATTCCCTTGAGGCGTGGAGCATCGCTCCACGCACGCGGGAGCACCGCTCCCGCGCTCGAGGGGGATTGCCGGAGCACCGCTCCCGCCCTCAAAGGCGGATGCCGGAGCACTGCTCCGGCGCTCAAGGTTGCGGCGGCGCCGCGCTCCGCCGTCCCCCGCCCTTGCGGCGTGGAGCGGTGCTCCACGCTCACAAAATGCCGGGCGTGCACCGCGCATCACCCCTCTTCCTCCCCAAGCTTCGCCACCAGCTCGCGGCGCAACTGCGCCAGCGCGCCCTCGATCTCGGCCAAGCGCTGGTGAATCTCGACGAGGGAGGCATCACTGGGATCCGCCGCAATCTCCCCTGTTGCCGGCTCGGGCGGTGGCGGCCGCCGCGGCTCAGGCGGTTCGCGAAAGGCGAAGAGCGCTGGCGTCGCGTAGCCACCGGGCGGAGGCTCGGGACAGGTGCACCGACAGCCGACGCTCGCGAATCGCTCGCGCAGTTTCTTGCAGCCGACCGGCCCCTGCAGACCGCGGCGAACCCGATCGAGCTCCTTGCGGCTGATGCCCGCGTTGGCGAAGATCGACTCGATCCGTTCATTATCGCGCCCGACAAGCCCGACGCTGTAAAGCAGCGCCCGCGCGGCATCGGCCGAGAGTGCCGATTCCTCATGTGCCCGACGAGCAAGCTCGCGCACAATGCTGCACCCGGCGAGAATCCGGTCGGCGGCAGCCTCCGCCTCTCGTCCCGCCGGGATAGCGGCCAAGGCCTCCGCCAGAACGCGGGGAGTTGGCCCGTGTGGGATGTGGAGCGGCGCAACCGGCTTCGCTGCGGCTGCTCGCGCCTGCGGCAGAGGGACGACGCGCTTGGCAGTCACCGCGTCGAGGATTGCTGGGTCGCAAACCTGCAGGTCGGCCAGCGCCTCGTCTGGCGGCCGCGGCTGCAAGGCGTGATCGAGCAGTCGGGACGGGCGAAGTGTCGCTTGATGGACGCCCAGCGGCAGCTTGATGAGGTTGCCAAGCCCCTTGCCGCTCAGCCGGTCCTGCTTCGGAAAAAGCTCCACGGCGACGGCGGGCGGTTGTGCCCCGGCGCGCCAGAGCAGCTCGCGCAATACGGCCCGTGCCCGCTCGGCCGGCAGGCGCGGGGCGAAAAACAACCACAGGTGGAGGCCGGCCCCGCCGGTTTCCTCGGCGAACAGTGGCAGTTGAAGGCCCTGCGCGGCCGCCAGGATGCGGCGCGCGTAATCGACGAGCGCGGTGGAGCTGAGTGCGCCTTCGCCATCGCTCGCCAGCCGTATCTGCTCGAGCGCTTCGGCCGTGGGATCCAGATCGAGCGCGGCGAAGCTCACCGTGTTGTCGGGGTAAAGGACGTACTGGCCGAGCGTGATGCGGCCGAGGAGATGCTGCTCGACAACCCGCTCGGTGAGGGGCTCACGGACCGGCCAGTACCCGGAGCGATCCCGGCGCGCGTCGTACCACTGCCGGGCATACACATCCCGCCGCCCGCCGAACCAGCGCAGGAAGGCGGCGACGACACCCGAGGTGGCGGTTGGCGTCGCCGGCGCCGTGCGCGACCCGGGCTCGAAGTCGAGGACGTCGTCGCATTCCTCGGCGGGAGCACCGCTCCGGCGCTCAAGGGGGGTGGCGGGAGCAATGCTCCCGCGCTCCGTATTACATCCTTGAGGCGTGGAGCATCGCTCCACGCACGCGGGAGCAGCGCTCCCCGCACCCTTCCCATTTGAGGGGTGGCGCGGCACTCCACGCGGGGTCCATTCATCCCTGTCCACGACTCACCTCGCTCATCCCGCCAACCGCGCCAGCTCGCGTTCGGCGCGTTCCGTGAGGCCCGGCAGGCGCGCCATACGCACGTACGCTTCGCGGGCTGCTTCCACATCGCCGGTGCGCTCGCACAGACGCGCCAGCCCCTCCAGTGCCTCCGGATCCTCGCTGAGGTAGCGCCGCCGGCGAAACTCCGCTGCCTGCTCGTACGCGCGCCGGGCTTCCCCGGTGCGGCCGGCCAGTTCGTGAATGCGGCCGAGGCGCAGCAAGGTCTTGTGGCGTCCGCCATGATCTTTGAGCAGCGCGCTCTTGTACAGTTTCAAGGCGCGCTGCGGCAGCCCGCGGGCGACCGCGCAGTCGCCGAGGAGGCGCCAGACATATGGCTTGCGGTGGTGGGGAAGGATGTGCAGCTCGATCCAGGCGGCCGCGTCGTCGATCCGGTTCTGCATGAGCGCGATCTCCGCCAGGAGGGCGTAGACGAAGTCCCGGTCGCCCGTGTGCGGCGCTTCGAGGGCCAGACGCAGGCCGCGCTCGGCATCGTCGAGCCGCTTTTCCGCCACCAGGATCTTCGCCGCCAGGAAGAGCTTGAACACGGGCTTCTGGTGATGGCGCTCCTGGTCGAGGCGGATGCAGCGAAAGATCCAGCGGCGTGCTTCGGGGTAGCGGCGCAGCCGGTAGGCTGAGCGCGCGGCGCCGTACAGGGCGCGGATGTACGTCTTCCAGTGCCGGTTCCGCGGCGACTGCTCGGACGCCGGCAAGCGCTCGAACAGCCGCAACACGTCGCGGAACGCGGCCAGGGCCACGGCGTCCTTTTGCGCCAGGATGCTCGCGTGGTAGACGCCGAGCCGGTAGCGATCCGGAATCGAGTCCCGTTTGTGCCGCAGGGCCTCGGCGATCCAGCGCTCGAAGCCTTTCCGCCACGGTTCGGGCTCATCGAGTCGGGGCTTGCGCACCTTGTGCCGCAGCAACGCGGCATAGTGCATGTAGGCGAGTGCGCTGGCCAGGCGGTGACACGGCTCCAGCTCGTAGGCGCGTTCGAGCAGGTCGCGCGCGGCCGGGTAGCGGCCCAGTTGCCCGAGGGCGAAGGCGATTTCATCGGCCAGCGGTACCCACTCGCGGCCCCATTGCGGCGGCAGCTCCGCGGCCAGCGCGGCCACGGCCTCCCATTCGCGGGCGCGTTTGTGCTTCGCGGCAGCCGCCACCAGGTCGGCCGTCCGTTCCGCCGGATTCGAGGCATTGTGCGCTTCGGTTATTTTCGGATTCGACATGGTCTGCGCCAGGCATCCACCTACCCCTCACACCATGCGCGCATGCTAAGGCTGCGCCCACGCGATCGGAAGAGGTCCGGCGCGCAAGGCAACGTTGGCGCCAACATTGGCGACGCCCGTGCGGAAGCACCGCTCTTGTAGGCCTGCCGATCCGGCCGCTGCACCGCCCGCCGGAGCGCCGCGACCAGGTCCGGAGCATTCTCGCGCGCCAAGCGCTGGCGGATCGCCTTTTGCGCCGCGTCAACTATTCCTGCCGGTCGACGACAACTATTTCGTCCGGTGGAAC
>JBBITY010000292.1:0-4790 GCA_037440565.1 Desulfurellales bacterium | reverse complement strand
CGCCCGCGACGCGATAGCGTCCCGCAGCCCAGTTGCCGAGGTCGACGAGGCGGCAGCGCTCGGAGCAGAAGGGACGATGCGGATTGCCCTCCCACTCGACCGGCCGGCGGCAGGTTGGGCAGAAGTGAGGCCTCTGCATTGCGAATGGCTCCGAGTCCGGACGATAGAAAGCGAGGGGCGGCTTTTCAACTGCCACGCAGTCGCCAGCGGGCCAGCACAAGATGGATGAAAGTCCGGTGCTGTCGCAAGAGACCATGTCCCGCATTGCCCCCGGGAGAGGATTCACGTGGGAGTGCCGATTGACTTTTCGAAGGCGGCGCTGACACCGAGTGATCGGTACGGTCCGCTGCGCGGACCCTTGCGCCGGCATCCGTGCTCATGGCGGGCACGGCAGACCCGACCGTTCTGCTGCCGCGAAGCCGTTGACTCCGAGCACGGAGCGATTAGAGTGCCCGCCAACCGATGACGACGCCGGATTCTTCTGCGCACGGACCTGCCCGTCCGCCGACATTTTCCGGCTTCGCGCTGCGGTTGCTCGGTTACCTGTTCGCCGTCAGCCTGCTGTTCTCCGTGGGCCAACTCCATCTCCGCATGGGTCCGGTGCAGCAACTGATGGCATCGGCGGTGGCGGCGGGTGCCAACCGCTTCGGTGCCAGCGCGATGCTGGACGGGACCATCATCCGGATGGACCACGTGGCCCTCGAGGTCAATCACGAATGCACGGGCATATTTGTCCTGCTGGTGTACGCGATGTTCATCCTGGCGTACCCGGCGCCGTGGCGGCACCGGGCGTACGGTGTCGGCGTCGGCGCCGTGGTGCTCACGACCATCAACGTCGCGCGCTTGATCGTCCTGACCGTCATCGCGAGCCGCCGGCCCGGGCTGTTCACGTACTTCCACGAATATTTCTTTCAAGGGCTTTTCATCGCGCTGCTGGCCGTGCTGGCAGCGCTGTGGACCGAGCAGGTGCGGCGTGCGACCGTCGGTCGGGTTCCTGCTTAGATTTTTCGGCTTGGCGGCGATCCTGTTCGCGTTCTGGTCGTTCGCCGGTGCGGGCGACGCCTATGGCCGGGCCGTGCTCGCGACGGCCAATCCGCTCATGTGGCTGCTGAGCGGATTTCGAGTGGTGGGCACCCTGCCCAGTCCAGTGGGGCTCGACGTGATGATCGCGCGCGGCGGCGAGGACGCAGTGCTGATGCCGCTGCAGCCGCGCGAGACGTTTTCGGGCTTGATTCCGTTCCTCGCATTGGCCGGCGCTTCACAGCGCGTGGCGCTGCGGCGGCGCCTGAGCGGCATCGCCATCGGCGTTGCGATCTTGTTTGCGTTTCACATCGGTCTCGCGCTGGTGGGGCCGTACATGACCGGCATTCCGCAATCGGAGCTGCCGCTGGTGTGGGTGCGGCGCGTGAACATGTTGATCGATGTCTTTTACGGCTTTTACGGGTTGATCGGGTATTACGCGGTGTCCTTCCTGCTCTGGTTTGGGCTGGTCCATTCTTCGGCCGCGCCCGGCACCGAGCCACGCTAGAGCCGAGAAAGACAGGACCTCAACGCGCAGCGCACGAGCGCGCGGGCGAGACGTGATCTGCGCTCCCGCCCGAGACCGTGACTTCACTCGCGCTTGCCCGGGTTTCGTCAACTGCGCGACGGCGGGTCGGCGCCGCTTGAGACCGCACCGCCTGGCGTCCTGCATGGCACACCGACTGCTTTTCCGCTCGCAAGTCCAGCCGCAACACAACGAGGCGGCCGGTGACTCGCTCCACTCGGCGGTGCAGCCGCAAGCGGGGCGATGGTGGTACCACTGCCATGCGTTTAGCCCGAACTCCGTCGTATGTTTCATCGGCCGCGATCCCGCCGCGCCGACCGGCGGCAACGGGGTGCAGTGGTGCCCCCTTTTGGAAAAGGGGGGTGACTCGGGACTTGCTCTGCAGCCAGACGGCTTTCTCGCTTCCCCCTTTGCAACGGCGGAAGCGGTTCCGTGGGCTGCTGCTCGCATCGGCGGTGATGCTTGCCGCGGGAGCGGCGGACGGGGCGCACGCGAAGGCGCGTCATCTGACCGGTCGTCTGATCATTCAAACGAAGGCGGGCGTCGATGCCGAACGAGTTTTGGAAGAGGCGCGTCGGCGGGTTCGCGCGCCCCGCATGAAGATGCGGCACATGCGTGGGGCGCGCCTGGGCGTGATCGATGTCGCACCGGCGGCGCTGGAGAAAATCGAGGCGGTTCTGGCGGCCGATCCGCGCGTGAAGTTCGTCGAGCGCGACCGCATCGTTCCGCCGGCCCGCATCGCCAACGACACTGCCTATCCTGGGCAGTATCACTTGCAGGCGATCGGCGCCCCGGCGGCGTGGGACATCGCGATCGGCAGTGCGGATGCGCCGATTGCGATCCTCGACAGTGGCGTCGATGCCAGCCATCCGGATCTGGCGGCTCGGGTGCTGCCGGGTCGCAACGTGTATGACGACAACGACGACACGCGCGACGTGTCGGGACACGGAACCCTGGTCGCCGGCGTCGTGGCCGCGGTCACCAACAACGGCGCCGGGGTGAGTGGCGTGACCTGGCTCAACCCGATTCTGCCGGTGCGCATCACCGATCTGGACGGCAACGCATCCTACGCGACGATCGCCGAAGGTTTGGTGTGGGCCTCCGACCGCGGGGCACGGGTGGCCAACGTCAGCTACGCCGTTTTCGGCGCGCGGGCGGTAAGCGCGGCAGCGGAGTACTTCGTCCGCCACGGTGGGCTGGTGTTCGCCGCCGGCGGCAACGATGGCCTCGAACATGCCGATGCCGCGAACGATTGGGTCGTCTCGGTCGCCGCCACCGACCGCGGCGACACGCGCGCCGACTTTTCCAGCTACGGCGCGTACATCGACCTGGCAGCTCCGGGCGTCGATGTGGTGAGCACGGCGCGGGGCGGGGGCTACGCTGCGGTGTCTGGTACCTCCATCGCGAGTCCGATCGCCGCCGGTGCGGCAGCGCTGGTCTTCGCGGCGAACCCGAGCCTGGCCCCGATAACGGCCGAGGACTTGCTCAAGGGCAACAGCATCGACTTGGGCTCGCCGGGCTACGATCCCTATCACGGCTGGGGACTCGTCGATGCCGGAAGCGCGGTGGCCGCGGCGGCCCTGCTATCGGTCACCGGCGCCCACGCGCCGGACACGCACGCCCCGCGCGTCGCGCTGCGCGTGTCACGGGCGCGGCGCGGCATTGCTAGCGGCGTGGTGTTCGTCCGCGTCCACGCCCGCGACGACGTGGCGGTGACCCGCGTGGCGCTCGCCGTGAACGGCTCGGAGGTGGCGGTGAGAGAAGGACCATCGGTGCGCGGGTTCCGGTACGTGTGGGACACCACGGCCGTGACCAACGGGAGATACGAGCTCATCGCCACCGCCTCCGACGCCAGCGGTAATGAGGCGTCGTCGCTCCCGGTCACCGTGGTCGTGCGAAACAGCGCGTCATGAGAGCCCCTTCCTGCCTGGCGGAGCCCGGATTCGGCAAACCTCCCTTCTCTCCGCTATCGGAGCGCTTCGACGAGCGGCTCGCCTTCGTTCTGGGGCGGGGGAGGGATGCCGAGCAGGAAGGCCAACGTGGGCGCCAGATCGGCCACGGCGACGCGGCGATGGAACCGCCCGGCGCGGATGCCGGCGCCGTACAGCAGCATCGGAACCTGCGCGTCGTAGGCGTATGGCGTTCCGTGTGTGGTCGCGAACGGACTCGGATCATCGATCCAGTAGGGTTGGAGCTGGACGAGGAGATCGCCGGCGTTGGTCTCGTGCCAGCCCCGGGCGACGCGCGCTTCGAAGACGTCATGACTGGCCGCCAGCGCCGCGCGTTGGCTGCGCCGGTACACGCGCGCCACGCCGTCCAGCGACTCGATCTCCTGAGCGATGATGCCGAGCAAGGCGTCGAACGACGGGCGCCCGGGCAGGTGATCGACGACGCCGTGGTTCACGTACACGAACGGCCATGTGCCGCGATCCCACGCTTCGAAGAAGCCGGCGAAGCCCGCTGCGCTCTCTGCCTTGCCGAAGAAGTGCTGCGCGAGCTTGCGTTCCACCGCACGGCGGGCAGTGAGCGGATTGAACGTGTGGTGATCGGGCCGCGCGGCGAGCAGGCCGAGTCGCTCGAGATACTCCGGAATCGGCGCCACGCCGTGGTCGGAGGTCAGCGCGAGCACCCACCGCCCGCGTCCGACGCGCCGATCGAGGAGGCGGAGTAGCTCGGCGAGCAGGCGATCGGTGCGCAACGTCATGTCGAGCGCCTCCTGCGAGTGCGGACCATACCCGTGCCCGACATAGTCGTTGCTCGAAAAGCTCACCGTGAGCAGGTCCGGCACGTCGTCGCTCCCCAGATCTTCTCCGGCCAGAGCCGCCTCGGCAAAGTGAAGCAGCAACTCGTTCCCGAATGGCGAACTCGCAACAGCGGCGTAACGAAGTTCCTCGCGTGCGGCCCCGTCGGCGGCCGGATCGATGATCTCGTTCACGGGATGCGGAAAAGCGCGGCCCATGTCGAAGGGGGGCCTTTCGTAGGGGACATCGTCGTCGTCCGCAAGCTGCGCGTAGTCCAACTCGGGGCGCAGCTTGCTCCACTGGCGGCCGACGTACGCCGCACAGGGCTCTTTGGCGTTGAAGGCTTGGACCCAAGGCGGCAGGCGCGCGGCGTAGTACGACGAGGTGACGAAATGGCAGGTGCGCGGATCGTACCAGTAGGCGCCGGTTGGCCGTTGGCCGCCGAGGAGCACCGCGCCCCGGTCTTTGATGGCAACGCTCACTACCTTGGCGCGCGCGCTGGT
>JBBITY010000291.1:0-4796 GCA_037440565.1 Desulfurellales bacterium | reverse complement strand
GCTGCAGGACACCGACTCAGCGCGCGAGCTGCTGTCGTATGAAGAGCTGGGCCTGTGTCCGAAGGGCAAGGCTGGGCAGTGGATCGCCGAGGGACGCACTGAGATGAGGGGTGAGTTGCCCGTCAACCCGAGTGGAGGCTTGTTGTCGAAGGGCGAGCCGCTCGGCGCCTCCGGTCTCGCCCAGGTCGTCGAGTTATACTGGCAACTGCGCGGCGAGGCCGGGGCGCGTCAAGTGCAGGATGCCAAGGTTGGCGTCGCCCACACCGTCGGCCGCGGCGCTAACGCCTCCGTCGTCATCCTGCGGCGCTGAGAAACCGGCGTGACGCGGGCACCGGATCACTTGCCCGAGTGGGATATTGCCGCCAGATCGAACATCTTCGGATCGATCGGGATGCGGCGCACGTACGGGGCATTCGGGTAGGGCCGAAAGCCGGCACAACTCGCGCGATTGAGCTTCAGCGCCTCCACACAGAAGTAGGACATCGAACCGTTCCACGTCCACTCCTGCGCCTCCGGCGGTCCGGCGGGATGGTTGCGGATGTGCGTGGTCGCATAGTTCTGCAGCAACTCGCCGTTCCAGGCGTATTTGCGGCTGAAAACTCCCTGCCAAGAGTCCTGGTCGATCCACAGCTCGATCTTCCCGTAAAGGTAGTACTTGTCGTGAGGCACGCCCTCGGTCACCCAGACCCTTCGCTTGAGAAGCACCGCGTCGGTCGGCGCCCACGAGAGACCGGTCCAGCCGGGCGTGCGAAAGCCGGCGGTCGGGAGATCCGGATCGCTCATGATGACCCAGCCGCCGTCTTTCCACTGCGTGCGCGGCAGATTCCCTTCGAGCGAGGTTGGGTCCGCAATCGCGAGCGTGTCGCGTTCGCCGGTCAGCGTCCAAGTGAAGTCTTCGACCTTTCCGTCGAAAAAGCCGCCGTCGTCCTGTGAGATGTCGGAGCCGAGAAAGCCGTCCGAACGGTTGGCTGGACTGACGGCCCGCACGCGGCGCAGCGCCGGCACGTAGGCCCATACCGAGTCGCGCTTATCCGGGTCGCGATAGCGCCAGGACATGGCCGCGGTTCCGTATATGTCCGTTGGCCGCGTCACCAGCGCCATGTACTGGATGGAGAGGTTGAGCGGATTCTTGGGTGGGGTGAGTTTGGGCCCCTGGCCGTCGTAGTAGAGAAACCACACGTCCTGCACGGTCTCCCGATCGACGCCCTTGGGATTGAGGACCACGATGTACGCGCCGTACAGGGCGTTGCCCGTGTTCCAGTAGTTCACCTGGTTGTTCCACACCGGCTTCGGTCCGGCTTTGGGATCTTTGGGGTCGATGTTGGGGAAGGGGATGCCGTAATAGTGCGTCGGCTGCTGGCCGGTGCGTTTGTCGATGATGGTGCCGCGGTCATTGACATCGAGGTACTTCGCGTTCTCCAGCGTGGCCGCCTCGAAGTCCGCATCCCAGCGCTGTCGGTCCTTCAAGGGCGCGGCGATCTTGTTTCGGTACTCGCCCCGCTCGTAGTGCCGGAGGATTTCCGGGGGCAGCAGATCCTTGGCGAGCTGCCAATTACTCTGATCGAGGTAGGCGCCGACTTTGAGCCCCGGGGCGACCTCTTCCTGCGCGACAACGCGGCCTCCCCCCGGTGCGAGGAGCACGGCGAGCGTGCAGACAAACCCAACGCGGAATCGATTGCGCATCCGGCGTATCCTCCTTTCGTACAGCGGCTTCGGAGCCATCCCCTCCAGACCGTGCGACTGGCTTACTCCAACGGCAGGTAAACTTCTAGTGCCGTTCCACCGTGTGAGGCCAATTCGGCTTCGTCAAGCGCCGGCGGCCACGCGCGCCCTCGGGGGCATCGGCCCGCGGTCCGTGGCGCCCTCACAGATCGGCGCGAACTAACGGCCCGTGAACGACGGCGCGCGCTTCTCCATCACGGCCGCAATGCCCTCGCGCGCGTCGGCCGTGCACAGAGTGATCGCTTGGTGGAACGCTTCGAAGTCGAGCATGTCGTCGAGGCTGTGATCGATGCCCCGGTACACGGACTTCTTCACCATCTGTACCGCCAGCGGGGCCCCCGCGGCGATATCGGCGGCGAGCGCGCGGACCGTGGCGGTGAACTCATCGCGCGCGACGACACGGTTCAGAAGACCGAGCCGGTCGGCTTCCGCTGCATCGATGAGGCGACCGGTGAAAAACAGCTCACAGGCACGCGCCAGGCCGATGACCCGCGGCAGGAAGTAGGTCCCGCCCATGCCGGGATGAAGGCCGAGCTTCGCGAACGTCATGCCCATCTTCGCGTCCTCGACCGCGACGCGCAGGTCACAGGCGAGCGCGAGGCAGAGCCCGGCGCCGATGGCGTGGCCGTTGATCGCGGCAATGGTCGGAATCGACAGGCTGCGAATCGCGAGGTAGCGGCTGTAAAAGGCCCGCAGCGAACCGGCCACGGCCGACGCGCCGGCGTCTTTGCTCAGCTCGGCATCGCGCGCCAGCATGCCGAGGTCGCCGCCGGAGCTGAACGCTGTTCCCGCCCCGGTGATGATGAGGACCCTCGCTTCGGGATCCTCGCGGACCTCGTCAACGGCGCGCGCCACTTCCTCTCCCATGGCCGCACTCATTGCGTTGCGCGTCTCGGGACGGTCGAGGGCCAGGGTCACAATCCCGCGGTCACGAGTCAATTGGATGTGTTCGTACGCCATGCGGCCTCCTGAGCTTCACCGGAATTTTGCGGAGATACGGAGATCACGGAGAAGGGAACGAAATCAAGCGGTAGAAAGGCGCGCCCGAAACTTGCTGCGGGGCGGGAAGGCGAGTATGAGAAATACGAAGCCTGTGCCGGATCGACGCGCGACCGCGCCTGATCCAAATCGCCTGTTCAGAAGGGAGAGTTGCGCAGCAATGGGACGACCAAAGATTGCAATGATTGGAGCCGGGATGATCGGCGGGACGCTGGCTCACCTCGCCCTCATCAAACGGCTGGGTGATGTGGTGCTGTACGACGTGATCGACGGATTGCCACAGGGCAAGGCGCTCGACTTGCTGGAGTCTGGCCCCATCGAGGGGTTCGACGCGACCGTCGTAGGGACGCTGGATTTGGCGGCGGTCGAGGGCGCCGATGTATGCATCGTCACCGCGGGGATTCCGCGCCGCCCGGGCATGAGTCGCGACGATTTGCTCAGCACCAATGTCAAGATCATGAAGAACGTCGCCGAGGGGATCAGGCGTCACGCACCCAACTCCTTTGTCATCGTGATCACGAATCCGCTCGACGCCATGGTCACCGTGATGAAGCGCGTGACCGGATTTCCGAAGCAGCGGGTGGTCGGGCAGGCGGGGGTGCTGGACTCCGCCCGGTATCGTACCTTCGTCGCGCTCGAGCTGGGGGTCTCGGTGGACAGCGTGTCGGCGATCGTGCTGGGGGGCCATGGGGACGACATGGTGCCGGTGCGCAGCCTCTGCCACGTGGGCGGCGTTCCGGTGGACCGTCTGATCAAACCGGATCGCCTCGATGCCATCGAGAAACGCGTGCGCGGCGCCGGCGGCGAGATCGTCAATCTGTTGAAGACCGGGTCGGCTTTCTATTCGCCGGCCTCGGCGGCCATCCGGATGGCGGAAGCCTACCTCTTGACAAGAAGGAAATCCTCCCCTGTGCGGCTTTTCTGGAAGGGGAGTACGGGGTGAACGGCTTTTACGTCGGAGTGCCTGTGCAGATCGGCGCCGGCGGTGTGGAGAAGGTGATCGAAGTGGCGCTGACCAAGGAGGAGCGTGCGGCGCTCGACAGCTCGGTGGCACACGTTCGCGAGCTGGTGGCGGCGTCGGAGAAATTCCTGACCGAAGGTTGAGGCGGCGCGACGATGAATGTGCACGAGTTTCAGGCCAAGGCCCTGCTCAAACGGTACGGGGTTGCGGTTCCGGCCGGACGTGAAGTCACCAGTCCCGAAGATGCCGCCGCCGCCGCCAAGGAGCTGGGAGGCACGTGCGTTATCAAGGCGCAGATCCACGCCGGCGGCCGCGGGAAAGCCGGAGGAGTCAAGGTGTGCCGCAACCCCGAGGAGGCCGAGCAGTTCGCCCGCAGCCTGCTGGGGCGCGCCCTGGTTACGCATCAGACCGGACCCGCTGGGCGCGTGGTGAAACGCCTGCTGGCCGAACAGGCCAGCGAGATCGAGCGCGAGTTTTATCTCGGAATGGTGATCGACCGCGGCACAGGGCGCCCGGCGATGATGGCCTCCGCCGAAGGTGGAGTCGAGATCGAGGAAGTCGCGGCGCGAGCGCCGGAGAAGATCCTGCGCGAAAGCATCGATCCGGCGGTCGGCTTGCAGCCATTTCAGGCTCGCAACCTTGCGTTCGGGATCGGCATTCCAAAAGCGTCGGCGAACAAAGCAGTGGCGTTCATGAGCGGGCTGTACCGGGCCTTTGTCGACTGCGACGCGTCCATGGCGGAAATCAACCCGCTTGTGCTCACCAAGCAAGGTGACCTGCTCGCGTTGGATGCCAAGATGGGCTTCGACGACAACGCCTTGTACCGGCACCCGGACATTCGCGAGCTGCGCGACCTGAACGAGGAGGACCCCAAGGAGATCGAGGCCTCCAAGTTCGACCTCAGCTACATTTCCCTGGACGGCAACATCGGATGCATGGTGAACGGTGCCGGCCTCGCCATGGCAACCATGGACATCATCAAGCACTTTGGCGGCGAACCGGCGAACTTCCTCGACGTGGGCGGCGGCGCCACCACCGAGAAAGTAACAGAGGCATTCAAGATTCTGCTGTCCGATCAGAATGTTCAGGCCGTTCTCATCAACATTTTCGGCGG
>JBBITY010000290.1:0-4801 GCA_037440565.1 Desulfurellales bacterium | reverse complement strand
GCGCGATCCTGCAGGCCAACATCGGCATGGCTCGGGAACTGCAGCTGCGCACCGTCGCCGAGGGCGTCGAGGACCGCACGGACTGGGACTGCCTGCGCGAGCTGGGTTGCAGCAGCGCCCAGGGCTTTTTCATAGCACGGCCGATGCCGGCGAGCGCGCTGCCCGGCTGGACCGTACACTGGCGCGAACGTCAGCGGGAATTGATCCGGACGTCTCGCTGAACTCCGTTCCGGGCGTGCAGGGAGAAAGCGCCGTGGCCAGGCAACCGGTATCGAATCGCACCGTTCGAGACCAACGGGCGCTACCGCCACGTGCCGATGCCGGATCCGGTGACGACGAACCTGTGCTTCGGCGGCGCGGACATGCGCGAGGTATGGATCACCTGCTCCAGCACCGGCACGCTGTACCGGCGCCGCTGGCCGCGGCCGGGGCTGAAGCTAGCCTACTACGCCTGAGAATCGTTCTCGGCATTCGGCTCGCGCCGGGTCGACAGCGTAAGTCCACGAATTGAATTCGCCGGAATCCGGCGCATAGTCGGGTCCTCTCAGCCCCGGCCCCGGTCCGCGAACGCCAGCGCTCGCGGACGGGACTCTCGAAATTCCGGGAGATGCCACCATGAAACGGTTTTTACCCGCGCTGCTTCTCGCCGGCTGCGCGCTGCTCTTGTCTCCTGGCCGTAGCGCCGCGCAGTCCGCCTGCGACGGCGACAGCTACGCCTTCGTCGTCTACTCCGACGACTACATGACCGGGACCTGGAGCGGCTTCGATCTGCAGATCCTCCGCAAGATGTTCGGTCTCGACCCAAGCGTCCGCATGATCTTCTCCGCCGGCGATGTCACACCGATCTCGGATGCGCGCACCGCCATCGACGCCGACATGGCCTCGCATCTGAACTGCGGTGAGCCGGAGTTTCCGTTCTTCCCGGCCATGGGAAATCACAATTACGACCAGGATTCGAGCATCGCGTGGTTTCTCGGCACCTACGCCAACGACTGGGCCGCAGCGCCCGAGGCTTCGCGCCTCGCACTGCAATTGCCCGGCCTCACGAATTTCCGCAGAGGCCCATTGGAGGTGCTCACCCCCACCGGGACCAGCGCCATCCGGGACGCGACGATCTACTCCTTCGACTTCAAGAGCGCGCACTTCGTCGTGCTGAACAACTTCGAGCAGGCCGGTGCGCCGCAACCCGACTCGAATTACGGCGTCTGGGACGTGAACGGCCCCGACGTCAGCGACCCGTCGAACTCGCAGCTCGACTGGCTGCGCGACGATCTCGCTCGCACTACGCGGCCGCTGAAGTTCATCATCAGCCACGTCGGCAACGTCGCTGCCTGGTACGCGATGGATGGCAGCATGACCCCGGGCTGCGGTCAGTGGAGCGAGCACCAGGCGTACTCGCAGACCGACCCGAACTCACCCTTCCACACCAGGGAACTGGCCGCGGTGCTGGCGCAGTACGGCGGGGTGACGATCTTCCGCGGCCACGACCACTGCCCCTCGCGCGCGCTCGTCGATGCGAACGACCTGAAGGTGTTCGAGCGCACCTACTGGGATACCTACAACGACCCGCTGCGCCCATATGGCGACCCTTCGCTGTGGCAGAACCTGATGGGGCCCGGAACGTTCTGGCAGGTGGACGACGGCTCCGGCTATAACAACGTCGGGTTCTTCGTCCTGGCGAAGGTGAACCCGTACAGCGTGACGTTCGAGACCTACCGCTGGGACCAGTCGAGCGGACCGCTGGTCCTGTGGGACAGCTTCACGGTGCCGGTTGCGGGCGCCCCATCTGATACGACTGCGCCATCGGTTCCGACCAGCGTCGCCGGGACGGCGCTGTCGCAGACGGAGATCGCCCTGACCTGGAAGGCGTCCACCGACAATGCGGGCGTAACCGGGTACAACGTCTACCGTGACGGCGCGCCGCTGGCCACCGTGACCGCCACATCGTTCACTGACAGCGGCCTGGCCCCGAACACGACCTACGACTACACGGTCCAGGCATTCGATGAGGCAGGCAACGTCTCCGCCTTCAGCGCAGCAGCCTCGGTTGCGACGCTGCCGACGGACACCGCCCCGCCTACGGTGGCAATCACGGCCCCCGGCAGCGGCGCCGTCCTTGCCGGCACGGTCACCGTGACCGCCACCGCCTCCGATGACGTCAAGCTGGCGGGCGTGCAGTTCCTCGTGGACGGCAGCGCGCTCGGAACCGAGGATACGACGTCGCCGTACTCGATCTCCTGGGCGACACGCTCGTCGCCGAACGGCACGCATACGCTCAGTGCCATTGCGCGCGACACCGCGGGCAACACTGCGGTCTCTCCCACGGTGGAGGTCACGACGAACAATGACTTCACGCCGCCGGCGATCTCACAGGTGGCTGCGACCACCGGCACCAGCAGCGCCACGATCACGTGGCTGACGGACGAGCCGTCGAACACGCAGGTCCAGTACGGAACCACGACCGCCTACGGGTCACAGACGTCATTGAGTACGTCGATGGTGACCTCGCACGCCGCGATCATCAGCAGCCTGCAGGCCGGCATTCTCTACCACTACCGTGCGCGCTCGGCCGACGTCGCGGGAAACGTCGGCTATTCCGCCGACACGACGCTCACGATTTCCGACGGACAGGCGCCGACGACACCAGCGTCGCTCACGGCAACGGTCGTGTCCGCGACTCGAATCGACCTGGCCTGGAGCGCGTCCACCGACAACTCGGGCATCGCCGGCTACCGGCTCTACCGCAACGGAACCCTGATCGCCACGAGAACGACGCGTTCCTATTCGGACCGCGGCCTGCAGCCGGACACCCTCTATTCCTACGCCGTGGAGGCCTACGATGCCGCCGGGAACACCAGCGGCCAGGCCACGGCCAGCGCCACCACGCTGGCGGACACGACACCACCGACGGTGTCGCTCACCGCGCCGCGCAATGGCGCGCGGGTATCGGGTGGCAGCGTCACGATCAGCGCCAGGGCCTCCGACAATGTCGCGGTCGCCGGCGTGCAATTCGCCGTCGATGGCGTGGACGTCGGAGCCGAGGACACGGCGTCCCCCTACTCGATCGGCTGGGATTCCACCACGGTCGCCAACGGCACGCATGCCATCACCGCCATCGCGCGCGACACTTCGGGAAACATGAGCACCTCCGGCGCGCGCTCAGTAGCCGTGCGCAACTGACCGTCACCGGCCTGCCCGACGTCGGCCACGACTTCAGCGCACGAGATCCCGGATCTTCTTCAGGTCCAGCACCCCGGCCGCGCCCCAGCCCGCTTCGCCGGCCGGGACCGCCGGCCGGAACGCCTCATATAAGGAGTAGGCCTCGCGCGCGAGCGTCTCCGGGTCGCGCGACGCCGCGAGCGCCGCCAGGGCCGACCTCACCGGTCCCAGCGCGTCCTTGAATTTCGACGCGAGATATTTCCTCACCCCCGCCGGATCCAGGGGCTTGTCGCGGACGGCCGCGCGCCAGCTCTCGGCCGTGCGCACGACCGGCACGGCCCGATGCAGCAGTTCCACATGCCGCACGCTCGCCCGCTTCGCGCCCGCCGCGCGCTCGCGCTTCACCGCCTCGGGCGTCGGCCGGAACAGGCCGAGCGCCTTGCCTTTCGAGTACGCGTTCAGCCCGGCGACCGCCTTGCCGAGCGTGAGCGCCTCCTCCGCGGAGTAACCCAGGCGCTCCGCCACCACCGCCCACAGCGTCAGCACCGGCGCACGATTCACGGTCACCTTGTCCACGACCTGCCGGAGTTCCCGTCGTGCGATATGAGCACCATTGTGCTAGTATCGCCTTCGATCGTCGACGTCCCTGCGCCAACCCCGCGCTCCAGCAGCGCGATTTCGAGGTTGGGCCGAGCCACCTGCGATCGGGTGACAGGATTACGGTTGATTGATGGCTCGCGAGACACCCTCTCCCTGACTTCATTGCTGTACCTGCCGTAGTGAGCGGCCTCCGAGGATGACCTCCTCGCACAGGGGCGCTCGAGTCAATTGGAGAGTGTTTGAATCATGGCGAAAATTTACGTTGGTAACCTGCCGTTCACGGCGACGGACGAGGAGGTCCGCAGCCTGTTCGCGCAGCACGGTACGGTCGAATCCGTCTCGCTGCCCACCGATCGGGACACCGGTCGGCCGCGCGGCTTCGGCTTCGTCGAGATGAGCCAGGCCGATGCGGCCCGCGCCATCCAGAACCTCAACGGTCAGAGCCTTGGCGGCCGGGCGTTGCGGGTGAACGAGGCGCAGGACAAGCCCCGCACGGGTGGTGCAAGCCGCTCGGGCGGCGGCTACCGTGGCGGCGGCAGCCGCTGGTAAGCGGTCCGTGACGTACGGCGAGAAGGCCCGGATCACTCCGGGCCTTCTCGCCTCTGGTCTCCCACGACTTGAGGCGCCAACCATGCAGCACGACAAGCCCATGCCCGTAGCGGGCGAGACCGTTGCCGACTATCGGATCCGCGTCGCGCAGCACCAGGCCGAGATGGCCGCGCGGCGCCAGCAGGAGCTGCTCGAGCAGGCATCGCCCGAGCACGCGCCGGCCTTGCGCATCCGGATCTGGGAGCGGCTCCATCAGGTCACGCTGCCCCGCAATCCCGCGCATCGGCTGCTCGACGTCATCGCCGCCGACACCGGGCTGAGCGTCGAGGAAGTCCGGGAGGAGCAGCGGCAGCGGCTTGCGCCGCCCACCGCGCCCGCATCATGAAGCTCGCCGCACGCAAACCCGTCAATCACGGCGAGCAGCGCCGCGTCCGGCTGCTGTCCGAGCGTGCGCGGGCCGCGAGCGTGCGCGAGACGTTCCCGCACATCGGCG
>JBBITY010000289.1:4530-4803 GCA_037440565.1 Desulfurellales bacterium | reverse complement strand
TGCCGTCGTGGCAGCGCATGCAGCCGGGCGAGTTCAGGTGCCCGATGTTCTCCGGGTACGTCCGCCAATCAACCTTCATTTGCGGGAAGAAGTTGCGGCGATAGATGTCCTGGACCGCGGCGATCGCTTCCGCGACGGCCGCGCCGCGCTCGGCCAGCACCGCCGGGTAACGCTGCTCGTAGAACGTCCGCAGCGCGCGCTCGATGCCGCCTTCCGCCTGCGCCACGTCGGCGTAGGGCACCTGCAGAAACTCCGCCATGATGAAGGCCGCGA
>JBBITY010000289.1:0-4514 GCA_037440565.1 Desulfurellales bacterium | reverse complement strand
GTACGGCAGCGTAGCGTCGATGCGTCCGGCGTTCAGGTACAGGTCCATCGCCGCCTGCGGTGAGCGGAAATGGTGCGCGCCGCGATTGTGGCAGTCCATGCAGTCGATCGTACGCACCGCGCCGACCGGCGGCGGATCGTCGTGCCGCAGACCGTCGGAGCGGAAAATCTGCTCCTTCCCATCGTTGTCGATGTAGCGCACCCAGGGAATCTGCTGGAGACCCGGGTCGGTCGCGACGTACTGAATCCGCCCGCCGAACACCATGTGCATGTGGATGCCTTCGACCCGGCCCATGGTCGGGTCCGCGCCGCCGGTCTTGAGCAGCATGCGCACGGAGCGGCGTGTGTTGGCCTCATCCTCGGAGTAGTGCACGACCTCCTTGAGTTGCGAGCCGAAGAACTTCGACGGCCAGTGGCATTCCTCGCAGGTGTCGCGCGCCGGACGCAATTCGTGGATCGCGGGCGGGATCGGCCGCGAGTACGTGTCTCCCAGCACCGCGAACACCTGCCGCACGCCCGAGAGCTTGGACTTGACGAACCAACTTGCCCCCGAGCCAATGTGACAGTCGGCGCACGTCACGCGCGCGTGCGGCGAGCCGGCGTGCGCCGTGGCCTCCGGCTCCATGACCGAGTGGCAGACCTTGCCGCAGAATTCGGTGGACTCGGTGTAGTGGTAGGCGTGGTAGCTGCTCACCGCCAGCACCGGCAGCACCAGGAACACCGACGCGACCACGAACAGCAGCACCGAGTCGCGCGTGGCGCGGTCGTTCAGGTCGATCCGCGGCAGCGCCACCCAGCTATGGCCGCCGGCGCTGCGCCCACGCACCCGCAGATACTTGATCACGGCGCCCAAAGGCGTAATGAGCAGCCCGGTCAGGAGCACGCCGGGCAGCACCAGAAACGTCACGATGTCCACGTACGGGTTGGGCGACGGCGTGAAGACGTAGAACAGCCCGGACGTGATCAGCAGCGCGATCGACACGACGACAATCGCGAAGCCGATGGCGCTGATTGCGTTCTGGAGCAGTCGCACAGGCTGCCCCGGCGCTTGAGTTGCGCCCGGGGGATTCGCCTCCGGAAGCGGCGCGTCGTGGTCGGTCATTCAGTACTCCCTTCGCATCGCCGCGACAACGGCCCGCAGCATTACCCGGCCTTGGGGCACCGCTCCCCGGATCGGTCCCTTTCCTCGGCCATGCAGGGCGGGCGCCAGTGCGCCGGAGAGTGTACCGGATCAGGGAAGTACGAGTCCTGCTCAGGCAAACGTTCGCCGGACTGTAACGGAAGGTAAGGGTGTAGACGCGACGCGGCGAACCACCGATTCGAGAGCCGCTATCGCGAAATCCGCTCGCACGGTTCGGCGGAAGGGGAGAGCGGCCTCGATCGCGCTTCCCTTGCCCCATCCGGGCTCTGGGCGACCGACCTCTCCCGCGAACGGTCGAGGTCCGCATGGTCGGCACGCTTCGCCGCTACTATGGCGCTATGAGCACCCTGGGAATCGCGCGCCCGCCGCTGCGCATCGCCGTGTTGATCTCCGGCGGCGGCAGCACGCTTGCGAACCTCATCGAGCGCATCGCCGACGGCCGGCTGCGGAACGTCGCCGTCGTCCAGGTGGTGAGCTCGCGCGCGGAGGCGCGCGGCTGCGAGATCGCGCGCGCCGCCGGCCTGCCGCTGGCAGTCGTTTCGCCTCGGAATCACCGGGGCGTCGAGGACTTTTCCGCCGCGCTGGCGCGCGTGCTCGACGAAGCGCGGCCGGACCTGGTCGTGATGGGGGGGTTCCTGTGCCTGTGGCGCATCCCGCCGCGGTACCAGGGCCGAGTGCTGAATATCCACCCGGCGCTGCTGCCGCGCTTCGGCAGGATCGGCATGTACGGCCGGCGCGTGCATGAAGCGGTGCTCGCGGCCGGCGAGCGCGAATCGGGCTGCACGGTTCACGTCGCCGACGATGAGTACGACCACGGGCCGATCGTCGCCCAGTGCCGGGTGCCCGTCCTGCCGGGCGATACGCCGGATTCGCTGGCCGCGCGGGTGCAGGCCGCGGAGCGTGAGCTGTATCCGCAGGTGATCCAGCGCGTGGCGGAGAAGGGCGTCGATTCGCTGTCGGGCGTGACGTGAACGCCGCACGCCCCCGCTAAGCGATCGTGCAAGGAAAGCACGGTGCGCCGAAGGCACGCAGAGCCGCCGGCGGTAGGTCCCCCCGCCGATGCGCAGTCAATCATATCGCATGGGAAAAAAAAACACAGTATATGCTAGACCACGGTAATCCGAGGCGGTATTGTGCGTAGCCGATGCGGCGCTTGGCTGAAACCGAGAGAGTCGCGGCGCACGGGACTAGGGTGGGAATAAGTGTTCGCAGGTGAGGTTGTGCCATGAAGCCATGCAGGTGCGCAGGGTGCGTCATTGCCATGACTTTGTCGTTTGCCCTCAATGAGGTGACGGCCGCGCCGGGGCCGTGCTATGTCGTCGCCGGGGCTAGCAATACGCCCGCGTGTGTCGACTGCACGCCCACGGCGTGCTTTGCGTGTGGATTCGGAGTCTGCGTCCCTTCGATGATTCAGTCCTGCAACATGATGGCTGACCTCCGAGAAGCCGAGGAGGGCAGCCCAGGTTACACGGAATCCGAGGTCTTTTTCACGTATTGTCACGAGTACTGGTCCTGCATGCCCGAAGTCGGGTGCTCCGGGTGCCGGCGCGGCTTCTTCATCGGCATATCGGACGAGGACACGGGCGTCAACTTCCACCTTACGGGGGACCCTTGCGAGGGATAGGTTTCGTCGCCAGGGCAGGCCCTGATCGCCTGCCGGGATATTCCGTAGTTCGGACGAGTGACGCGATGCGCGCTCAACCGCTCTCTCCCAGACCCGCATGCCAGAGCTCTCTTTCAGGGCCGATTCAAAGCGCCTTCGGCTCCATGTTCACGATCGCCATGGTTTCGGCGTCGTGCGCACTTGCGGACACGCCGCCCGGCGCGTTGACCAGGACAGCCGAATCCCGGCTGCAACTTCGAACGGCCGTGGTCGAGTGGTCGCGGATCGATCACCGCCTTCCGAATCCCGCACGTGTTTTTTACAACTCGCGCGTTGCGGGTGAGGACTTGATTTGCACCGAGGGGGGAGATGCGTCGGGCGCTGTGCTTCGTGACATTCGGTCGGGCAAGCCTGGTCGATTGCAGTTCGGGATGCGGCATGTCCTCTACCGCGATTCCGAAGTGTGGACGCATCTCAAACTGGGGATCGAGGCGACCGTCGAGTCGGCCTCGGACGGTTGGATCGGCCTTCCCGATGCGCGAGTGCTCGGACTTTCGCCCGCGACGTCGTTCGTCGACCTCGAGCATTCGTTGCGGCCAGCGTTTGAATCGTCCGCTGAACAATGCCGGTGCAGCGAAGGCCGGTCCGGCGCGCTGGCGCTGGTCACGTGCCGTTTCGTCGACGGCAACGAGGTCGAGTACTGGATCGACCCCGACCGCGGCTGGAACGCGGTCCGAATCGTGGAGCGCTCAGGCGAAGATGTCCTGCGGGAGTCACGAATCGAGCTTTCGGAGTTCGACGGGGTTTGGTTTCCCAGCCGCATCGAAAACTTCGAGACGGCCTTTGAGAATGGCGCCAAGCCTGCCGAGGTAATCGACGTTCGATCCGCTGAGTTCAATCGCCCAGAGCATCCGCGACGACTTTCTCCGCCGGACATCGACGTCGACGTGGGCACGCTCATTCGACGAGTCGGCGACAAACGTGCGCCGGCCGAATCCGGCCTGTGGTATTGGGATGGTGCGAAACTTGTTGACCAGGCCGAGTATTTGCGACGGCGCGTAACGGGCGAATTGCGAGAAGGTCCGAAGTACCTCCAGGCCGTTGCGCACAACCGCGCGCAGACCCAGCGGTTGTTAATCGAGGGGGACCTGCCGACTCGCTGGATCTTCGCGGAGCGAGGTGACCGCCCCGCGGCCTGGACGCACCGCGAGTTTGAGACCGTCTTCGAGGCTTACACCCGCGAGTTCATCGAGCGTTTCAGCCTCGATGAAGACCAGGTGCAGCACGCGCAGTCGATTCTCGCCGAGTGCAGCGAGCATGCCCGTGCATACGTCGAGGTTCGGCAGGCGGAGTTCGACCAGTTGGAAAAGGACATTCGGGAACTGCGCGGGCAACTGTGGCCGGAAGTGAGGCCGCGCGCCGACGCGCTCCGTGAACGCGCCGCCCGGCTCATGTGGCCGCTGGACGAAATCATGGACCACGAATTACGCCCTCGACTTGAGACTTTGCCAACGCGTGCTCAGCGACGCGCCGCCAGCCAGCCGGCGCGCCAGGCGTCGCGTCCGGCTGGCGCCCCCTAGACCCGGTGCGGTCGCGGGCTGTTCACCAAGGCAACGCCGGTCCGGCGGGTAGTGGCGACCCCGATCGCAAGCGAGCGTGCTCGTGTGCCGGCCCGACTTTCCCTTCGCCCCCTCGCGCCCGCCGGCGTCGCCTTCACTCGATCTGCCACTGGAGGATTCCCGCTGAGTACCCCGGCTGAAGTTCAACTTCG
>JBBITY010000288.1:0-4807 GCA_037440565.1 Desulfurellales bacterium | reverse complement strand
GTCCGCAGGCGACCTTCGAGCTCAAGCTGGCGACCAATCTCGCCCGTCCGAGCCACCGCCGAACCTTCGACTCGGCGATCGCCGAGCTGCAGCGGCGCCTGTACATCTGCATGCGCGAGGCGCGCTACGAGCCCTTCACGTACGTGTGGGATCTGGTCCAAGCGCGCTATCCGGAACGCGTGCGGGAGGCCCGGCACTGGCGCCCGAGCGATGCCGCCGCGTACCTCGTTCGCCGGTACGTGAACGCCGTGATCTACGCCAGCCCGAACGACGTCAGTGCCGTCGTCGGCACCACGAACCACGCGTGGGCCGCTCTCGCCCGCCTCGAGGGCGAAGGTGCCGTGGCGACGGGGGTGCCGATCGACGGCTTGCCCGGAAGGTGGATTGTTGCCACGACCTGAGCCTACGCCTGTTTACTTGCGTCTCGTTTCTGTGCAGTCAGCATGGGCCAGCGGGCCACCCAATACTCATCAAAGACCGGCGCCGGCGATCACAGACCCCTCTCCCGCATTTCCCGACGGGAGAGGGTGAGAGTCCCGAGGGATTTTCGAAGCAGCAGAAAGTCGAGGCCGCCATGGATTGGAAACTGATCGCATCCACGTTTGGCGTGGTCTTCCTCGCCGAGCTCGGCGACAAGACCCAGATTGCCGCCCTTACTCTCACCGCATCGTCGAAACAGCCGCTCAGCGTATTTGTGGGAACGAGCACCGCGCTGGTCATTGTCAGCCTCGTCGGCATCCTCGTCGGCGCCGCCGTCGCCGAGGTGATTCCCATGGCCATCGTCCGCAAGCTCAGCGCCGCGGCCTTCATCCTCATCGGCGTTGCGATGCTGCTCGACTGGTTGTAGGTGACCACCGAGTGCAGGCGGCGGGCGGGTCGAACTCACCGTCTGGTTTCGACGCAAAGGAAATCAACGCCGCCGCGTCGCGCCGGTGATCACTCCCTCGCGGCTCCCCGAGCACCTGCGACCGGGTTGCTTTCGCGATCCGCCGGCCCGCCAGATCTCGCCGCCTCACCTCTGCGCCGCTTCTGCCGATAAATCTCCGCGATTTCGCGCGCACACGCCTCCGCGTTGCGCACGATCGTTCGCCCCCAATAGGTAAGCACCGTCCACTCGCCGCCATCCTTCGATTGCAGCCAGTTGCGCTTGCGCGCATCCAGTTCGAGGGTGTCGGGATTGCCATGGAAGGCGAAGCCGTCGCAAAAGATTGCGATCCGGGCATCGGGATACGCGAAGTCCGGTATGGTCACGATTCGGTCGCGGTCTCGGATCTCGTGTTGAGGGACAGGCGGTGGAAGGTCCGGAATTCCACACAGCGCTTCTAGCAGCCGCATTTCAATGGGCGACTCGGGCCCGCGCTCTCCGGGCAACCTGGGAGCCGCCTCAAGTTCCTGGCGCCGCAGCTTCAGATCCTTCCGAAGCTCCCCGACACCCTGCCCAGGGGTGACGGCAATCGGCGGGTCATGCGGCCAGTGCCGGCCGCAGTCGGGGCAGAGCCAGAACTGCATCCCCGTGCCTGTCTTTGAATCAACCCGGCCCCAATTCGTGATCAGAATCTCACCCAGCTTCCGGTACTCGACCAAACAGCCCAGATTACAAGCTGCGTGGGCGCTTCGTTTGCACCTTCACGCCCGATTCGGCCTCGGTAACCGAAGTTGATAGAAACGGGCACAAAGCCGCGAACGTTGGCAGTCTGACGGGGCCCCACGCCGGCATCAGCTTGCTTGCCTTACCTCAACGGTCACACCGCCCAGGCGCGGGACCGCAAGGCCGCGGGCCACGCGCACGAGAACCCACTCCTCGACCACCTCCGCAAGCTGATCCCGGCAGATTTCCAGTGTGTGCCCTGTAGCAATGACGCCACGCAGCCCCGGGACGGTGGCACAGTACAGACCGCCATCCACCTGTCGGTAGCGAGCGCGGCGCAGTGCTTGATCGATGTATCGTGTGATCACGATCGACCTGTTTCAGGCTCGTCTGGAAACCACGCTGCCGTTTACAACGCGCGCCCGGCCCAGCGCCAGCGCCGTCGGGTGCGTCCCTACATCCGAAACACCCCGACCTTGGCGTCGGGGATCGGGGCGTGGCGGGTCATGGCGATGGCGAGGCCGAGGACGTCGCGCGTTTCGACCGGGTCGAGGATGCCGTCGTCCCAGATGCGCGCGGTCGAGTAGTACGCGCTGCTCTCCGCCTCGTACTTTGCCAGCACGGGCGCCATGAGCTGCTGTTCCTCTTCCGGCGTCAGCTCTTGGCCGCGCGCCTTGAGCTGCTCGCGTTTGACCGCGAGCAGCGTCTGCGCCGCCTGCTCGCCGCCCATCACCGAGATGCGCGACTGCGGCCACATGAACAGCAAGCGCGGGCTGTAGCCGCGACCGCACATGCCGTAGTTGCCGGCGCCGTGCGAGACGCCGACGATCACCGTGAACTTCGGCACCTGCGCGTTCGACACCGCATGCACGAGCTTCGAGCCGTCCTTCGTGATGCCGCCGTGCTCGTAGCGCTTGCCGACGATGAACCCGGTGATGTTCTGCAAGAACAGCAGCGGGATCTTGCGCTGGCAGCAGAGCTCGATGAAATGCGCGCCCTTGAGGCTCGATTCCGAGAACAGGACGCCGTTGTTGCCGAGAATGCCCACCAGGTAGCCGTGAATGCGCGCGAAGCCGGTGACCAGCGTCGGCCCGTACAGCGCCTTGAACTCGTGGAGGCGGCTGCCGTCCACCAGGCGGGCGATCACCTCGCGGATGTCGATCGGGTGGCGGTGGTCACGCGGGATGATGCCGTACAGCTCCTGTGGGTCGTAGGCGGGGTCTTCCGGCGGTGCCACGTCGAGCGGGCTCGGTGCTGGTGGGGGCAGGTTTTCGAACAGGTCGCGGGCCAGAGCCAGTGCGTGCGGCTCGTCGGCCGCCAGATGATCCGACACGCCCGAGATGCGCGTGTGCACGTCGCCCCCGCCCAGCTCCTCGGCCGTGACCACCTCGCCCGTTGCCGCCTTGACCAGCGGCGGCCCGCCGAGAAAGATCGCACCCTGGTTGCGCACGATGATGTTCTCGTCGCACATCGCCGGCACGTAGGCACCGCCCGCGGTGCTGAGGCCGAAGACGACCGCCAACTGCGGAATGCCCATCGCCGACATGACCGCTTCGTTGTAAAAGATGCGGCCGCCGTGCTGGTCGTCGGCGAAGAGGTCTGCCTGCAAGGGCAGGAAGGCGCCGCCGGAGTCGACCAGGTAGATGCACGGGAGGCGGTTCTCCATGGCGATCTTCTGCGCACGCAAGTACTTCTTCACGCTGATCGGATACAGGGTGCCGCCCTTCGCCGTGGGGTCGTTGGCCATGATCATCGCTTCGCGGCCATGGATGACACCGATCCCGGTGACCAGGGCGGCCGACGGCGCCTCGTTGTCGTACAGATCCCAGGCGGCCAGCGGCGACAGCTCGAGAAACGGCGTGGCCGGGTCGAGCAGCCGTTCGATGCGATCGCGCACCAGCAACCGGCCGCGGCTCAGGTGGCGCTGGCGCGCGGATTCGGGTCCTCCCAGACGCACCTGCGCGAGTCGTTCCCGCAACTGCGCCGCCAGGGCGCGGTTGTGCGCCGCATTCTCCTGGAATGTGGGATCGGACGTGCGGACCTTGGATTCGATGCGCTGCATGCCTTGGTGGGCGAGAGCGCCGCGGCTACTCCTGGGCCCACTTGGGTGGGCGCTTTTCGAGAAATGCGGCCATGCCCTCCTGTGCTTCGGCGCCGCTGCGAATCTCCGCAATGATGCGCGCCGTGAGCGGGCCGACCTCTTCGGAAGACGTGTCCCTCACCCGGCGGATGAGGCGCTTGATCTCCCCGCTGGCCTCGGGAGCGCAGGGCTTCAAGCTGTCGAGAAACGCGCGCACCGCCGCGTCGAGTCGATCGGGCTCGACCACACGGTCGACCAACCCCCACGCTGCGGCCTGCTCGGCGGAGAAGGTCTCGCCGGTCAGAAACAGACGCCGCGTGAGGCCCTCGCCCATCTTCGCCAAGACAAACGGGGAGATCATCGCCGGGATCAATCCGAGGCGGACCTCCGTGAAGGCGAAGTGGGCCGTTGACGCGGCGATCGCGAAGTCGCACGCGGCGACCAGCCCAACGCCCCCGCCGCGTGCCGGACCGTTCACGGCGGCTATGACCGGCCGCGGAAAACCGGAGAGATCCCAGAACAAACGGGCCGCTTGCTCCGCGTCGCGCCGATTCTCCTCCAGCGACGCCGTGCGCATGCGCTGCATCCAGTTGAGATCCGCGCCCGCGGAGAACACCTTGCCGGCGCCCGTGACCACCAATGCGCGCACCGCTCGATCACCGCGAAGTTCGGCCAGCGCGCCGAGAAACTTCGCGGCCAGCTCGTCGTTCAGGGCATTGCCGACCTCTGGACGGTCGAGCCGAATGAACACCCACGGTCCACTGCGTTCGACGCTCAGCATGGCCCGGTTGCTACCCCAAACGGCCGCGCGTTGCCAGCCTCGCGCCGCGACGCAGAGTTTGTGAAACAATCCCTCAGGCCGGAGCGATGCTCCACCCCTCATAAAGGGCGCGGCACGGGCCGGTTTGGAACCCGCCGCTTCAAGCGAAAGCGCTTCCCGATCTTATCCGCCCGCGCTCGGGGAGAATTTTCGCCAGCGCTTACTGCACCCGCAGGTCGCCGGAGTTGATGACCAGGCTCCGCGACCCGAGAATGAAACGGAAGGTGCCCGAAACGCGGCTCCCAGGAGGTGCGTCGAGCACGCGCGCAACATCCGCGCGGCGCCCGCGCAGCAGGAAGTCCGGGCGAAAGGCGCCGAT
>JBBITY010000287.1:0-4820 GCA_037440565.1 Desulfurellales bacterium | reverse complement strand
TCCAGCCAGCGCCGGACCTCGGACAGGGTCGCCGCGTCGATGGTCTCGCCGACGAGGCGCCCGGGGAGCTGGCGCACGAGATCGGCGCGCGCGTGGCAGAGGCGATCAACGAGTTGACCCCCGATCACAAAGCGGTCATACTTTTGCGCGAAGTCGAAGGCCTCTCCTACGAGGACATCAGCCGAGTGATGCAGTGCTCGAAGGGCACGGTGATGAGCCGACTGCACTACGCGCGGAAGAAACTGCAGAACAAGCTGCGAGATTGTCTGTGATGATCGGACAGGCGACTTCCGACGGCGTGGGCGTCGTTCCTCCCTTTGCGGCGGGGCGCCGGGAATGCGGCGATCATTTCGGGCCGAAGGGCGAGGTGGCGTGATGAACTGCCGCGAGTCCCGCCCGCTGCTTCCCCTCTTCCTGGACGGTGAGTTGGAAGCCCGACAGATGCGAGCGGTGGCGCTTCACAGCACGCGTTGTCCGGGGTGCGAAGACGAGTTGCGGCAGATCGAACGGCTCCAAGAGCTCGTCGCGACCCACGTCGCGCAGCAGGTCGAGGCAATCGATCTCAGCGCCTTGTGGGCGAGGGTGGGGCCCCGCCTCAAGGCCACTGCACCGCCATGGCACGAACGGCTGCGCGAATGGTGGTGGGAGGTGCGGAGCGAGGGGCGGCGCGGTTGGCTGCCCGTGTCCGCTGCGGTCGTTGGCGCCGCTGGCGTGCTCGCGATGATCCTCTGGCAAGCCCAACGGCCGACCGAGCCCGCGCAACTGGCCAGCGCCGTCGACAACAGTGCGATTCTCGACTCCGTCCAGAGCAACGTCGATTCGGTGGCCTTGCTCCGCGAACCGGAAACCAACACGCTGGTCCTGTGGATCACGGATGATGTGCCGGCCACAGCGGGCGACTTCGGGGACGTGCGGTGAGTTGCCGCGGCGGGTCGCTCGCCACGCTGATGCTGTCGGCGTGGATTGGCTGTAGCGCGGTCGCGTGGGGCCAGGAGCGCACCGACGGCCAGGACGGGGCGGTCGAGGTCCGAATTGGGGCGGTGGTCGCGAGCAACTCGGGTCAGGCCTTTGACCAGCGCCTGATTGCGTTGCAACGGCAATTCACCTCGCTGTTTGCCTATTCCTCGTATCGGTTGATCCGGGAAGAGCGACGGCGGGTGGCCTGGAAGCGCGAAGCCGAGTTCAGTCTGCCCGGCGGGCGCTTGTTACTGGTCATGCCGCGCGAGTACAAGGATGGTCGCGTTGCACTGAGCCTCATGCTCGCCCATGGCACGCGGCCGCTGGTCAACACCGCTCTCGCGCTGCGGAACCACGGGACCTTCCTGGTTGCCGGCCCCCATCACGAGGACGGCGTGCTGATCATTGCCATCGGCGCCAGCACCGTTCGTTAGGGCGCCGCTACCCCTCCTCCTCGATCACGCGCACCTCGCAGCCGGCGAGCGCGGGCATCCGCAAGGTAGCGCGAGACAGCAGCCGCGTCAGCCAGGAGCGGCGCTCGGCGACCAGCACGGCGACCCCGATGCGCAGTTGCGGGACGAGTCGATTGCAGATCTCGCCCGGATCTCCTTCCTCGACGTGCGCCTCCGCCGGAACGCCCTCGCGCCGCGCCTGCTCGGCGATGCCCTGCGCGAGGTGCTCCGCACGCGTTCGGTACTCGCGCCACAGCGTCTCCCGCACCTGCTCGCCGACCCTCTCGCCCATGAACCCCACGTCGCTCAGCGTGGTCGCGACGCGATCGAGCACTTCCGGGTCAAGGACGGCGACGACGGCGAGGCGGCCGCCGCGCGCCTTGGCCATCCCGATCGCCTCGCGGGCGGCGTTCGGTGCGTCGCGGTTGGAGGGGATGAGCAGCAAGACGTCGTTCATGATCGGTGCCTCAACGGATGGAAATCCCCAACCAGGGCCAGTACCAGTTGGCGACGAGATTGAAGGTCAACCATGAGGCCACGGCGAGGACGGCGCCGGGCACGACCAGGTCCCGCATGGAAAGGTGTCCCGAGGAGTAGGCAATGGCGTTGGCCGGCGTGCCGATGGGGAGGGTGAAGGCGAGCCCTGCGGGGACCGCCACGACCAGCGCCATCACGCGCGGGTCCATGCCGAACTCGTGTGCAATCCCCAGGCTCACCGGCATCAGCAACGCCACTACGGCCGAGTTGCTCATCGCCTCGGTCAGCAGAATCCCGAGAAACGACATGATCAGCACGACGCTGGGGCCTCCCGTTGCCCAGCGGCTGATCGTCACCTGCGCGATCCACTCGGCGGCGCCCGACTTGTTGATCGCCGCTCCCAAGCAGATGGCGCCGCCGTACATCAGCAAGACGCCCCAGTTTACGTAGCCCTCGATCTCGCGCCAACTGACGATCCGCAACACGAACAGCGCGACGACTGCGGCGATCGCGATGTTGGCCAGGCCGAACTTCTCACCACCGATCACCCAGCCGCTGAAGGTGGCGAGCATGACCGCGCTGGTTGCCCGCTCCTTGTAGCGCATCCGCCCGAGCGCCATGCTCCGCTCCCGCAAAGCATCGTCCGCCGCCTGCACGCTTTCGACGTCGATGGGGAAGAAGGTGGTGATGACAACGTAACACACCGCCAGCATGACGATGACCAGCGGGAAGATGGCCACGGACCACTCGATGAAGCTGAAGCTCTTCCCGGTTGCCTCCCGCAACATGCCGAGGGCGAGCGGCGCGCGCGCCCCGCCGAGCAGCGTCGCCACGCCGCCGATCGTCGTGCCCCAGGCCATCGCCAGGAAGAGCGCCTTGCCGTAGCGGCTGCGGCGCGCACTGAGACCGAGGACCGTGGCGATCTCCAGGACGATTGGAAAGTTCATCGCCGCTACCGCGTGCTCCGACATGGCGAAGGACATCAAGGCGTTGAGGACCAGCACGCTCACGAGAAGCGTGCGCGGCGTCGTGCCGAAACGGGCGAGTATGGCGAGCGCGATGCGGGTACTGAGGCCCGTCTTCATCAAGGCGGCGGCCAGGATGAAGGCGCCGAGGATGAAGAACACGGCCTCGTTGCCGAACAGGGCGTATGCCTGCGCGGTGGTCATGATCCCGGACAGCGGGATCATGACGATGGCCATCAGGCTGGTGATCATCAGCGGCAGCACGTCGAACACCCAGAAGAAAACGCACAGCGCGAAGACCGCCATGGCTTTCTGGCCGGCGGGGCTGAGCCCCTCGGGCGTCGGCGCGCTCAGGATCAACCAGTACAGGAGCGCGCCGAGGACGGTGAAGCCCAGCCGCCAGCCGCGCGCCAGCAGGATGATCCAGAGGGGGCGGGTGTCGACCACGAATTCGCGCGGAGCGGGCGCGTGGGTCATCATGGTTCGCCGGCGACGATTACTGGCTCAGAGGTTGGAGGAGTCGAAGGAGTCGCTGACCTTCCGCACGCGCAGACGGCGGCGGAGCCGGGAAAGATTGCGGGCAGTTATGCTGCCCAAGCGCGACCGATAGAACGGGCGTAGGGCGGTGCCGGAGCGGGTGTCGTCGTCGGCGAAAAAGCGGGCCTCGAGCGGGGTAATGGCGAAGCTCAGGTCGCGCACCCAGTTCATGTTGATGCGCGCGTTTCGAACCGCGTGAAAGAGATGCGCAAAGATCGGGGCGACCTCGACCGCGCTGGGCAAGGGGTGATTGCGCAACTGCGTGTCGTCGAGCGGCCGAAAGAGCGACAGCACCGGCAGCACGCCCAGGCCGACGAGCCGGTCAATACCCGCCATGGTCGACTCGGGAGGCTCGATGCCGACGATGAGATCGCTCCACACCGTCCCGCTCGGGAAGATGTTCGCGGCGTAGCCGAGGGCCTCGTAGTAGCGCTCGCGCCCCACGTGCTCGGCGCGGCCGGCGCAGTGCTGGCGCAGGAGCGCGGGATCGAAGATCTCCACGCTGTAGCTCAGCGCGTCCACGCCCATCGCGTAGGTGCGGTCGATCCAGCGGTTGTGCCGTGGCGGCTGGAGCTGCACGGCCACCAGCGTGTCGAAGTGACGCTTGATCGCGTCGATGTAAGGCTCGAGGAACCGAATGCCGGCATCCTCACCCTCCAAATAGCCGATGTGCAGGTACACGAACTCGACCGCGCCTTCGGCAAACGCGGCGCGGATCGTCTCGACCACGTCGGTGACGGAGAGCGGCGCTTCGCGCTCGACCGCCCGCGTGGCGATGTCACAAAACCGGCACGGCACGCCGAGCTGGGTGAAGGCGCACCCGGCTGCCGGATTGATCGCGATGTACCCGCCGTACGCAGTGCCGATCCGCCACATCGGCAGGCCAGACGGGGCTGCCTGCGTGTAGTAGCGCGGTTGCGGAACGATCCGCACCTCGATGCGCTCGCCATCGCGCGCCATCCAGAACCCCTGTCCATTGGTGCCGAGCAGGTACGGCGAATTCTCGGTGAAGCGCTCGCCGACCGGGACGCTGACCGAGACCTCTTCTGGCAGCACGACCTCGAGACTGCACGCGACGTAGTCACGTACGTATGGAACGCGAAAGAGGTCCGGGTGCCCGCGCACCCCGTCGCCGAGGCGCGCGCCGCGGATGGCGAGATCGAGCTTGAGGAAGCCGGGGTTGGGTGCCATGTGCACGTGAGTGCTTCAGTCCGCCGTCGCGATCGGCGTGCAGATGGAGCAACCCTGTTGCCGGATCAACGCCCGCGTTGCCAACGTCCCCGCTCCGGCATCGTAATGCAACCACGTTCCGCCACTCGGCACCCCCGGTCCGAGGCCGAGACAGAGCGCGAGGACCTCGGCGGCCTGGAGTGCGCCGATGACGCCGGCGGCCGTCGGGGCGAGGACCGCGTGCAAGCGCGAGGCCGCCTCG
>JBBITY010000286.1:0-4821 GCA_037440565.1 Desulfurellales bacterium | reverse complement strand
GTTGGCGTGGCCGCATCTGATGTTCCGCGAGCTGGTGGTGGGGCTGGCGACGGTGGCGGTGGTGTTGATCTTGGCGATCTTCTTCGACGCGCCGCTCGAAGAGCCGGCCAACCCGGTGCGCCCCCCGAATCCCGCCAAGGCACCGTGGTACTTCCTCGGCTTGCAGGAGCTGGTGAGCTACTCGGCGTTCTGGGGGGGCGTGGCCATTCCCACGCTGCTCGTGGTCGCGCTCGTCGTGTTGCCCTACCTGGATCGGCGCCCCGCCGGCGTCGGCCTCTGGTTCGCCCGCGAGCGGCGGCTGGCGACGGCCCTGTTCCTACTCTGCGTCTGTGGCGTGATCGTTTTTACTGTCATCGGCTCGCTCCTCAGGGGCCCCAACTGGGCATGGCAGTGGCCCTGGCAGGCGCCGCCTGCGGTGTCGCACTGAGTCGGCATAAGGGATCCCGATCCGCTGGGTACGGCAGTGCTCGTAACTCTGATGGCGGCACCTGACAGGCACGAGAAGTTGACCTTTGTCCTGAAGCGGTGGCGCCGGCCTCCGCGCCTGCGCCGGCGGGCACGGAGGCCCGCCCCACCGCGAGCGGAAGGGAGACTGCAAACGGGCAGATGAATATGGACACGGTGGTTTCCCCGCGCTGGCGCCTCGGGTTCGCTCTCCTGGCAATCCTCTGCGCGGCTTTGGTGTTCGGCGGTTTCTACAAGGACCAGTTCCGCGAGTGGAAGGACTGGCAGCACCGGTTCGTCGAGCAGGAGGTGGCGCGAGCGACGACGGCCGAGGAACGCGACACCGCCCGCCGCATCCCGATCGAGATTCGCCAGATTCACCTGCCCGCCCTCGGCCGCGTCGACCGCTGCACGACCTGCCACCTCGGTGTCGAAGATCCCACGTACGCCGGGTACCCGCAGCCGTTCGCGTATCATCCGAACCACGACCGCCATCCGTTCGAAAAGTTCGGCTGTACCATTTGTCACGGCGGTCAAGGGCGGGCGACGTCTGCCAAGGCTGCGCACGGACACGTCCGGTACTGGGAGGAGCCGCTGCTGCCGATGAAGTACGTGCAGGCGTCCTGTGGCAAGTGCCACCTGCCGACCGATGTGCCCGAGGCCGAGGCGCTCACGAACGGCAAGCTGCTTTTCGAGAACCTGGGTTGTCGCGGCTGCCACCGTCTGGGCGGCGAGGGCAACTCGATCGGCCCGGAGCTGGATCGCGTCGGCCGCCGGCGCACGCCGGAATGGCTGGTCCAGCACTTCCGCGATCCGGCGCGCGCCACTCCGGGCTCGGCGATGCCGCCCGTGCGCGTGAGCGATGAGGAGGTCGAGCAACTGACCGTGTACATGATGAGCCTCACCGCCGAGCCGCTGACCGAGTACTACCTGTCGATGAAGTCCGTTCCCGGTCCTGACCTCGGCCGCCGGCTCTTCGAGGAGAAGGGCTGCATCGGCTGCCACTCCGTGGCGGGAAAGGGCGGGGGCGTCGGACCGCCTCTCGATCGCGTCGGAGAGCGGCGCAATGCCGAGTGGGTTTATGACCACTTCCGCGATCCACAGAAGGTTTCCCCGGGAACAGTGATGCCGCGCTTCGGTTTCACGGACCACGAGGCGCGGGCGCTGACGCAGTTCGTGCTCACCCTCCGCGACACCGACATCGTCGGCTACCTGAAAATCCCCGCCCTGATGTCGCCGGTCGCGCGCGGCAAGGAGGTCTATCGCAAGCTCGGGTGCGCCGGTTGCCACGGCCCCGAGGGCAAAGGCGGGATTCCCAATCCGAACGCGAAGACGGGCGAACAGGTGCCGTCGCTCCTGTACGTGGCGGAGGGCTATTCGCCCGCAGAGCTGAAAGACTTCGTCCTACGCGGGCAGCCAGAGATCGCATCGCTCGACCCGACGCGTCCCAAGCCGCCGCTGTACATGCCCTCGTGGCGCGGCAAGATCACCCCCGGCGAGCTCGATGACCTGGTTGCCTTCTTGCGCAGCCTGCTGCCGAAGGAAGCGGCGGTGGAGTTCTGATCGCCGCCGCGCTATGGCGCACAGCGATGCCTGACTGTGCGCCGTCGAACTCGGAGAAGGAGGCCATTCTCGACCTCGCGGCGCGTTACGTGTGCCCAGGTCGCGTCAGCACCTTCAAGCTACTCGGTCTCCAGCCCGTGATCGGCCGCCGCGAAGGGCACTACCTCTGGGACCTCGACGGCCGAAAGCTTTTCGACGTGCACCTCAACGGCGGCACGTTCAACTTGGGCCACCGCAACCCGGAGATCATCGCGGCGCTGCACGACGCCGCCGAGCGCTACGACATTGGCAACCACCATCTGCCGAGCGCCCCGCGGGCGCGGCTGGCCGAGGCGCTCGCCGACCTCGCACCCGGCGACCTCCGCTACACCGTCTTCGCCGCCAGTGGGAGCGAGGCGAACGACATCGCCATCAAGACGGCCCGCAAGGCCACCGGGCGGCGCAAGATCGTATCGCTGGTCGGCAGCTATCACGGCCACACCGGCCTCTCGCTGGCCGCCGGAGACGTGCCGAACGCGGCGTACTTTCTCAGCGACGGTCCGCCGGCCGAGTTCGCGCAGGTGCCGTTCAACGATCTCGACGCCATGCGCCGCGCACTCGCCGCCGGTGACGTCGCGGCGGTGCTGCTCGAGACCATCCCCGCCACCACCGGCTTCCCGCTTCCTGAAGCGGGCTATCTCCCCGGTGTGAAGGCGCTCTGCGAGCAGTTCGGTGCGCTCTACATCGCGGACGAGGTGCAGACGGGTCTCGGCCGCACCGGCACGATGTGGGCGGTCGAGGGGTACGGAGTCGCTCCCGACATCCTGGTGATCGGGAAAGGGCTTTCCGGCGGCGTCTACCCGATGGCGGCGGCAATCTTGAGCGAACGAGTGGGCGGCTGGCTGGTGGAGAACGGGTGGGGACACGTCTCCACCTTCGGCGGCTCGGAGATCGGCTGTCACGTGGCCCTCAAGGTGCTCGAAATCCTCGCTCGCCCCGGCGTGATCCAGAATGCGGAGATCATATCGGAGGTGCTCGGCGCCGGTCTCGAACGCATCCGCGAGCGCCACCCGCTGCTCGTCGAGATTCGGCGCCGCGGTCTGGTGATGGGGCTCCGGTTCGATCACGAGCTGGGCGGCCCGATGATGACCGCCGCCGGTTACGAGGTCGGCCTGTGGGCGTTTTTCGCCGGCTTCCAGCGATCGGTGCTGCAGTTCAAGCCCGGGTTGCTCATCAACCGCGAGGAGTGTGACGAGCTGCTCGGTCTGGTCGAGGAGGCGATCGCTCTCTGCGAGTCCCGCCTCGGTCGCGTCTAGGCTTCCCGTGACCGACCTCGCGCAGCAGCTCATCGAGCTGGAGCATCGCCTCGATCCCGCCAATCCGACGCGAGCCGGAACCGGCGTCGATCTCATCGCATATGGGGAGGTGTCAGGAGTGTGCACGTACGCGGGGCTCCCGGGCCGTGTACTCAAGCGTATGTCCGGCTTTTCGGACCGCGCGCACGCCCTCGCCTACTCGGGCATCGTGGAGCGCTATGTGTCGATCCTCTGTGACCTCGGCGTGCCCGTCGCCCCGACAGAGGTCGCGGTGGTCGAGCCCGTCCCCGGCCGCCCCGTGGCCTACGTGGTGCAGCCCCGGCTCGACCCCGAGCGCTTCGGACACTCCCTGCTGCGCCGCTGTACCCTGGAAGACATTTTCCCCCTCCTCGGTCGAGTTCTCGATCTGGTGCGCCGTGTGCTCGGCGCGAACGTCGCGCGAGCCGACGGCCGCGAACTGGCCATCGATGCGCAACTCTCGAACTGGTACTGGCCGGAGCATAACGAACCGCGCCCGGTCCTGGTCGATGTGGCCACGCCCTTCATGAGACAGGGAGGTACCCTGGAAATCGGCGTCGAGCTGTTTCTCGCCGCTTATCCGGCGCCGGTCCGCTGGTGGCTGCAGCGCACGCGCGCCGTGGAACGCTACATTGCCGACTACTTTCGCTTCGACCTCACCGTCGCCGACCTGATCGGCAATTTCGTCAAAGAGGGGGTTCCGGAGAAGATTCCCGGCGCCGTAGCGTTCGTGAACGAATGGATCGCGCGGCAGCCGGATCGCGAGCAGCTCGGTCGGATCGACGAGCAGGCGGTGCGCCGCTACTACGCAAAGGACGCCGCGAACCTGGAGCTTTCCCTCCGCGCGCGCCGCCTCGGCCGGTTCATTACCACCAAGCTGCTCCGCCGGCGCTACGACTTCATCCTGCCCGGATCCATCACGCGGTAGCGCGGCGATCTTCACACCTCCATTGCAGGCTGGCTTCACCCGACCGCCGCGGCCGAACGGGCGACGCCGTGTCCTGGGTTGCTGCTTAGAGCTGGGCGGCGGGAACTCAATGGAAGGGTCCTGAGCGCGCCCCCTTCGGCGGCGCTCACAGCTTGTGAAAAAATCCCTCGGGGTGGAGCAGTGCTCCACCCCTCAAGAACGGTGTCGGTGCGGGCGCGGCTCCAATCTTGAGGGCGGGAGCACTGCTCCCGCCCTTGCGCCGGTGTTACAGCCTGTCCCCGCCTGGATTACTTCACAAGCTCTCAGGACAGGCTCCGGTTGCGCTCCGCCGTGAGACAAAGGGCCGCATCCTTTCGAAGGCCGGCGCACGCGCCGTGACGCGGATGCCACCGACGGTGTTTGCAGGAGTGGAGCCGTACGAGGCCGTTGGTGCCGTTGCGCAGGCGGCCCGCGCGAGCGAGGGCGGGCCTTCTGCGCCAACAGCCGCACGTGGTGGCCGGGCTTTGCCGCCGAAACCTATTCCGGCCGAGTAAAGGCCTGGAGAGAGGAGCGCGAGGAGAGAACCAGGCCCCG
>JBBITY010000285.1:2839-4843 GCA_037440565.1 Desulfurellales bacterium | reverse complement strand
CGACGCCCAGCACCTTCAGTCCGACGAATCCCCTGCCGGCCGCGAGGTCCTCGAAGGCCGTGCGGGCCTGGATCAGCCGCCATCCGGCCGGATGCGTGCCCGCTTTGAGCTGCTCCCAGGTTTCCGCCCCTCCGACGTACTTCGCCGGTTTCTTTGCAGTACCCTCACCTGCTCCCGCGAGCACTGCGAGAGACGGGATCGGAACGCGATTCGCAGTGCTGCTCGCGACCACGCTTGCGTTCCTCGCCCTGCCGCGTGCGGTGGCTGCGGACATCGAAGTCAGCGCGAGTGTCGATCGGACGCAAGTCGCAGTGGGGGAGCCCTTCGTGCTCACCATCAAGATCGCCGGGGCGCAGAACGCTCCGGCGCCAGAGCTCGGTGATCTCAGCGCGTTCCAGGCGCAGTACCTCGGACCCTCCACACAGGTCTCCATCATCAACGGACAGTTTTCGGCGAGCGTAAGTCACCGCTACCAATTGGTGGCGCGGCAGGCGGGGACATTCACGCTCGGACCGTTCCAGGTCGAGTACGGCGGCAAGCGGTACGAAGCCGCGGCGATTCGGGTGCAGGCCGCCGCATCGGCGCCGCGCCAGGCCGGGAGAGCGGCGCCGGCTCCCGCCGGGCGCGACGTACGCTTGGTGCTCGTGCCGGGAAAATCCCAGGTCTACGTCGGCGAGCACGTGCCGCTGGACGTGAAGCTGTACGTCGGCAACGTGCGCGTCGACGACCTGCAATATCCGCAGGTCGCCGGAGATGGGGTGATGGTGAAGAAGTTCGGCGAGCCGGTGCGCCGCGAGGAGATCCTCGAAGGACGCCGCTACCAGACCCTGCGCTTTGCCACCGCACTGACCGCGCTCCGTCCCGGTTCGCTTCCGCTCAACGCGACGATGGAAATGAGCGCACTCGTCAGTCGGCGCCGCGGCGGCGACCCGTTCTTCGATCAGTTCTTCGGCGGCGCCTTTGCGGAGCGCCAGCCGATGGAGGTGCGCGCCGATCCGGTGACGCTCACCGTTCTGCCGCTGCCGGAGGCGGGCCGGCCGGCGGACTTCAGCGGCGCGGTGGGACACTTCGAGTTCGCGCTGAGTGCCAAGCCGACCGAGCTGCCGGCGGGCGATCCGATCACGGTTCGCATGGAGATCAGCGGCGAGGGCAATCTGAGCAGCGTCGCGCCGCCACGCGTGCCGGTCGACGATCGGTTCCGCCCCTACGACCCGCAGCCGGTGAAGAGCGAGGAGGACGGTGGGGCACGCGTGTTCGAGCAAGTGCTGATTCCCAAGACGCCCGACGTCGCCGAGCTGCCGGCCGTGCGCTTCAGTTTCTTCGATCCGGACGCCGGGGCATATCGCACGATCACGCGCGGTCCGATTGCGCTCGCTGTGCGACCGGCGGCGGTGGCGGCCGAGCCGAAGGTGGTAGCGCCGGAAGCCGCGCCCGCCGTGAAGGCACCGGAACAGTTGGGCCGCGACATCGTCTACATCAAGGATGCCCCAGGAGCCTTTACTCCGCGCGGCGCCCCTTTCTTCGGTCGGGGGTGGTTCCTCGCGTTGCAGCTCGTTCCGGTCGCGGCGTTCGGCGCGCTGTGGGTCGCGGTGCGCCGGCGCGAACGGCTGGCTGCCGATCCCCGCCTGGTGCGCTTTCGGCAAGCGGGGAAGGAGGCGCGGCGGGCGCTCGCCGCGCTGGAGCGCACGGCGGATACCGGAGGCGACTTTTACGAGCGGCTGACCGCGGCGCTGCATGCGTATCTGGGCGCCAAGCTCGATCTGCCTCCCGGCGCGATCGATCGCCAGGGTGTGTTGGAGCGCTTGTCGCGCAACGGGCCCGTGCCGGAGCTCCAGCAGCAGGTGGAGGCTTTTTTCGAGCTGGTGGAGGGCATCCGCTACGCGCCGGCCAGCGCGGCCGGTGCCGACCGCGAAAGCGCGCTGCGGCTGGCGCGCGGCATCGTCGAGCACCTGGAGCGGCAGCGCAACTTGCCGGATCGAGTTGCTGCGGTCGTGTGCTGTGCAG
>JBBITY010000285.1:0-2803 GCA_037440565.1 Desulfurellales bacterium | reverse complement strand
CGCCGCGGCCGGCCGGAGAGGCGCCAGTTGCAGCTCGACGGGCCGAGCCCCACACGGCCTTTTTCCAGGGCAACGCGGCCTATCAAGCGGGACGGTACGCGGAAGCCGCGGCGCTGTACGAACAGGTGCTGGCCGGGGGCGGGGAGAATGGCGCGCTCTACTTCAACCTCGGGAACGCGTACTTCAAGAGCGGCGAGGTGGGGCGGGCGATTCTCAATTACGAACGGGCCCGGCGGCTTTTGCCGCGCGATCCCGACGTGCGCGTGAACCTCGCCTATGCGCGGGAGCAGGCGGAGGAGCCTGCTGCGGAACCGTCGTTGTGGGTGCGCCTGGTGTTTCCCTTCGCGCCGCGCGCGACGACCGGAGAGCTGGCGGTGCTGGCGAGCGCGTTGTGGTTCGCGTTGTGGGCGCTGCTGGCGGTGCGCCTGTTCGTCAGGCCGCTGCGCGTCGCCCTTGGCCGCGCGGCGTGGGCCGCGCTGGTGCTGTGGATCGTCGTCGTTGGGAGTCTCGGCCTGCGCGTTCGCGCGTTGGACCTGAACCACGCCGCGGTGGTAACGGCGCCGGGCCAGACCGCGGTCCGCTTCGAGCCGTCGCCGACTGGCACCGAGCATTTCCAGGCACGAGAGGGCGCGCTGCTCGACGTCACCGAGCGCCGGGAGGGATGGCTACAGGTACGCCGCTCCGACGGCCGCCGCGGCTGGATACCGGCTCGCGCCGTCGCCCTGGTGCGCGAAAGTCCGTATGAAGAGAAGGAATCTCCGAGTTAGATCCACTTCAGCAGCCCGGCGAACAGCACCAGGCACGCGGCGTCGAACGCGAAGATCGCGCCGACGGTCTTCGCCTGTCGCCTGACATTTCCCATGTCGTGCACCCAGAAGCAGACGATGAAGAAGGTGAGGTACCCGAAGACAATGATCAGCCACGGCATCCGGGCATTCCACCACCAGTAGTCCCACGTGAGCGCGCCGGCGGCGTTCAAGAACAGCTCCACGCACACGCAGAACACCGAGGCCGCCAGCGCGATGAACCAGCGGTTGGGAACGCCGAGGATTTTCAAGTTCCTGTCCGCGGGCAGGGTCTTGGCGACCACGATGCCGGCGATGGCGAACATGAAGCAGATCTCGATATTGAGGCCGATCAGGATGAGATAGGCTGTGCGAGCGGGCGCCCCCCACACCGGCGCGTACTGGGTGACGTGAAAGACGAGGCCATTCCAAATCTCGTTGAACCAGTCCATGCCCCAGAGGGCGAGCCCGGCAAAGACGAGATTCCAGTTCCGCCGCTCGATCTCGATCGAGTAGACGTAGAGCACGAGGGCGAGAAACGGGATGACATACCACTGAAACTGGCTGCCGTCCCGAAGGATCTGCAGCGCGCGTTGGGATGCGTCGGTGGGCACGGGGCACCTCCAGTCGAGAGAAGAGCAGTCTTCTGCCGTGGAATACTCCACATACCGGCCCACGCGCCAGCGGACACGGGGGCCTGGGTGCGGGAGTGCGGAGGTGCGAGGTGTGGATGTCGGGAGCTTCGCAGTTACCGAAACGGTGTCTGGCCGATTAACGCCGGCCCCAGCCGCCCCCGCCCCCACGGCCTCCGCTGCCGGGGCCACCGCGGCCGCGGCCGCCCCCACCACCGGGTTGCTGCTCGCGCGCCTCGTTCACCCGCAGCGCCCGGCCCCTGAACTCCTGGCCGTCAAACTGCTGAATCGCTTTCTGCGCTTCGCCGTTTGACGCCATCTCGACGAAGCCGAAGCCTCGTGACTGACCCGTCGTGCGGTCGGTGATGATGTTCACCGATTCGCAGGTGCCCGCCTGCGAGAACAGCTCCTCCAGGTCCTTTTGGGTGACGTCGAATCCAAGGTTGCCGACGTACAGTTTCTTGCCCATCGCTCACATTCTCCTCAATGGAGCCGCCGCCACGGCTCCGATTTACCCTCGATCGCACGGCTGGGGCACCTCTTGCCGTCACCGTGTCTACTTGAATGTGAGGTGCGGGAGGCGTGCTGAGACGCCTAAGATACCAAGCGGATTCTCGCCCCAAACAATCAGTAGGACGGGGCGTAAATAGCAGTTGCCTGGCAATGGTGCAATCCTCATCCAGGTCCGCTGCGAGGTGCGACACCTGTGGGGCAGTCTCGTACCCGCCGTGATCCGCTGCTCCCCGGGCTGGGCACCTGTCGGGGCGGGTTTCAAACCCGTCAGGGGGGACGCACCAGCCATCCGCTTGCAGAGAGTTGGACTTTCACCGATCTTTTCGTACACCTCTTTCGAGGATCTTGCCCAGTGAGGAAGCGCCCGTGATGTCAGAGCCCCTGTCTCTCGACGCCCCGCTTACTCTGCGCGCGCAGATCGAGGCGCGGGCGGAACACCCCGTCACCGCGAACAAGGTCCTGCTCATGCAGGGTGAGCGGACCTGGACCTATCGCCAGTACCGCGACGAGTCGGTGCGGGTGGCGCACTTCCTTCTGCGGCGCTTGGGGCGCGTCGACGCCGACCATCCCGGCCACGTCGCGATGCTCCTCGAAAACCACTGCGAAGTCTTGGCGCTGTACGGGGGATGTGCCTACGCCGGCCTGACGCTTTTTGGGGTGAACACTGGCCTGCGCGGCGAGGTTCTGGCCGGCGTGCTCAATCAGTCGCGCGCGCGAGTGCTCGTGGTGGACGAGCGCTTCGTGGGCGAGGTGGAGCGCGTGCGCGGGGCGTTGCAGCATATTGCGCCGGAGAACATTCTGGTCCTGCGCACGCTCGACGGCGATATTCCCGCGAGTGTGGACGTCCGCACGTGCCTGGAGAGGGAGGTGGGC
>JBBITY010000284.1:0-4848 GCA_037440565.1 Desulfurellales bacterium | reverse complement strand
TCGAGATGAGCCCGATCCCGGACAGCACCTGGTCGGCCTCCACCACGAGCTGGTCGGCGCCGTCGATCCGCACCATCCGCGGCGCGCGCTGCCGGAAGGCCCGGTCGATGCGGGTGGACCACAGGTCGGGCGGCTCGAAGATGTGCATGTCGCTATCGGCCACCCAGAAGCCATTCACGGCCATCGGACCACCTCCTCGTTCGCCAGCAATGAATTGGCGGAATCGGTTCCCCCAGATGGTCGATATCAAGTGGGAGGTCGTTCGTCGAGGCTCACGCGCCCACCGACGCGAGGACGGACTCCGGGACCTCCAGCTCCATCATCAAGAGCCCCTGCGCGAGCGTCTTGCCCTGGTGGTCGACGCGCAAGGAGAGCGTGCCGCCGCCGCCGAGGGCATTGTGGAGCACGAAGTTGAACGCCAGCAGATTGGGCAGCTCGTAGCGCGCCACGCTGCCCTGGATGAGGTCCTGGTAGAAGGCGCGCACGCGATTCGCGGTCAACACTTCGCGCAGGAACGCGTACGCTTCCGGGGAACGCGCCGCGACGCCGATGTTGGCGTGGTCGCCCTTGTCGCCGGAGCGCGCGTAGGCGATGGTTCCCAACTGGACGCGGCTGGCGCGCGCTGCGCGGGCGGGCGCGTCGACCAGCGCGGCGGGCTCGGCGATGACCGGTTCCCTCGCGCCGCCCGCACCCGGCAGCGCCATCGGCACCGTGCTGCAGACCTCCTGGCCGTCGCGGCGCACGACCACCCTCGCCTCGATCAGATCGCGCGGCACCAATGCCGGCCAGAAGCCGTACGCTTCTTGGACGTCCGGCCGGCCGCCGAAGATGCCCAGCCCGGGCGGCCCTTGCAGGGCCAGTCCGAGCGCATACTTGGAAAAGCGCTCCAGCTTCTTGCGGTCGTGGTCGGCGACGCCGATGCGGAAGACCACCTCGTTGGGCTCCGTGTCCGGGGCCGCCGCGCCCCAGCAGGCGCGGTGGCCGATGCAGTCGCTCCGGCGGTCGGCGAAATCCGTCCCGACCCGGTGCCAAAGCATCTCCGCCATCCGCTCGGCCTTGGCGACAGCATGCGGACCGGAAATCAACATCGTGGCCACAGCGCGGTAGCCGTGCTTGTACACCATCGACACCTTGAGGGTCTTGGGCGGGGGACCGCCGCTGGCGTTGCTCACCCGGATGCGGTCCGGGCCGTCCTCCGTCAGTTGCAGTGAGGTGAAGTCTGCCGCCACGTCGGGCGTCAGGTAGGCGCGCGGATCGCCGATCTCGTAGAGCAGTTGCTCCGTCACCGTGCGCCGGCTCACCAAGCCGCCGGTCCCGGCGTGCTTGGTCACCACGAACGTGCCGTCCGCCTGGACCTCGACGATCGGGTATCCCACGTCGAGCATCGACGGGATGCGCTGCCAGTCGGTGTAATTCCCGCCGGTCGCCTGCGCGCCGCATTCGAGAATGTGTCCGGCCGCGGTCGCGGCCGCCAGCCGGTCCCAATCATCCCACGCCCAGCCGAATTCGTAGGCGATCGGGGCCACGATCAGGGCCGCGTCCGTCGTCCGGCCCGTGATGACCACACGGGCGCCGCCGCGCAGCGCTTCGACCACCGGACGCGCGCCGAGGTACACGTTCGCGGCGACCACCTGCCCGCGAATCTCGTCGTACATGCGCCCGCCGTCCATGTGATCGAGGCGGACGCCCTGGCCTTCGAGTTCGTCGAGCCGCGGCAGGATGTCATCTCCGCCGACGAGACCGATCGGCAACGAGACGCCGGCGGCCTTGCAGGCCGCTGCGACGGCGTCGGCGCAGGCCTCCAGGTTGACACCGCCGGCGTTGACGATGACCGTCACGTTGCGCTCGGCAATCGCCGGCAGCGCAAGGGCGAGGTGCTCGATGAAGTCGTACGCATACCCGGCCTGCGGATTACGCGCGCGCTGGCGCTGCAGGATCACCATGGTGATCTCCGCCAGGTAGTCCATGGTCACGTAGTCGACCGGCCCGCCGGTGACCTGCCGATAGAGGGCCTCCGGGTCGTCGCCCCAGTAGCCGCTGGCGTTGGCGATGCGCAGCAAAGGTTTCATGCTCGGCTCCGAGCGCCCACGTTTAGGCCGCCCGCCCGAGTAATTCAATGTACGACAGTCAAGGAGGGAGGAGGGCACGGCGGTCACCGGCTCGCCCCTCACCGGCCACTGCTCAGCGCGCTCCCTACATCCTCGACCGCTCCGGTGCGCGCCCGGTGTACTTGCGGACCAGCCGTTCGACCACGGCGCGATACACCTCGACCTCTCCCTCCGAGTGACAGGGCTGCTCCACCAACTGGCGCCGTTCGGCGAGCGAAAAGCGCTGCCAGTCCTTCACGTGGATCTTGATGCCGACCCGGTTGAGCTTGTCGCGCACCACGCGCGGTATCAGCTCGAGGTCATCAGGCTCGGGGCTCATCTCGACAGGTCACGAAACGGGTGACTGGGCGCGGGCCGGCACCCCAGGTGTCGCCGATGATCCGCTCCACGACGCCGTACCCGGGGCCCCGCCGATCATCGCGTTCTCATACCCCCTTTCGCGTGTGCTGGGCAAGCAGGGGGGCGCTGGCCATGGTGTCCCGCACGGCTCTGGAGGAGCGCACCCCCGTGCGCCCCGACCGCGCCGGAGCGCTGGCGCCCGCGCGCCGCCATCTTGCGCCGCCTTGTCTGGCTGTGCTTGACTAGTTCGGTACCAAGCTGACGCCCGTGGGGACGGTGGCGGTGGGGTGGTCGCCGAGCGTGAGCCGCATCGCGTGCCAGGAGGCTGACATGAACGAGGAAATCATCCTGGAAGAAGAGGCGATCGCCGAGGAGCAATCGCTGGAGCTGGCCCGCTTGGCCACCGCCATCACGAAGCGACCGATTCGCGGCCTGCCGACGTTGAAGCCGCCCATCTGCGTTCCGCCCACCATCTCGGTCCGCGAGGCCGTCGAACGCATGAACGAGCACCGCGTCGGCTGTGTGCTGGTCGAAGAGGACGGCCGCCTCATCGGCGTGTTCACCGAGCGGGACGTGCTCACCAAGATCGTCGAGTTGCGCCGGGACGTCGACGCCACCCGCGTCGAGGACGTGATGACGCCCGACCCGGAATGCCTGACGCCGGACGATGGAATCGCGTACGCGCTCAACAAGATGAGCGTCGGCGGCTTCCGCCACATCCCGCTGGTCGACCAGACAGGGCGGCCGGTCGGCGTGGTCGCCATGCGCAACATCGTCGACTTTCTCGTCGACCTGTTCCCGCACGAGGTGTTGAACCTGCCACCGTCGCCCGCGCTGAGCGTCGCTCGCGAACGTGAAGGGGCGTAAGCGCTTCCACGGCTTTCCACAAACGTCTGACCAGCGCTGGGTTCGCACTCGGCCCGAGCCTTTTGACTGTCCTCAGGACATGCCTCGTGCAGCACGATCGCTCCCCTTCAGCACCTCGGAGCTCGTGAAAAAATTCGTCGGGGCGGAGCAATGCTCCACCCCTCAAGAACGGTGCCGGTGCAGCGCCGCTCCCGTCTCGAGGGCGGAAGCACTGCTCCCGCCCGGCCGTCGGTGTGCCGACCTGTCCCCGCCGGGATTTCTCCACATGCTCTCAGTCTCGAGGGCGGGAGCACTGCTCCCGCCCTTTCGCCGGTGTTCGGGCCGGTCCGCACCTGGATTTCTTCACAAGCTCTCAGGTCAGGTTCCGGCGGTTTCAGGGTGACGAGCTTCCGGGGAGCTGATTGCGGTGTCGAACATGCGAAAAGGATGGGTTGCTCTTCTCGCGTCCGCCGCACTGAACCTCCTGCTCGGCCGGCCCGCACCGGCGACGGACGTTCCGCCGCGGCCGAGCGAGGGTTGCAAAGCCGGAACGATCGAGCGCGGCCGCAAGCTCGAACGCACGATCGACATCGCCGGCACGCCGCGTTCTTACGTGCTCGATGTGCCTGATCGCGTGCGCCCCGGCGTCCCGGCGCCCTTGCTGTTCGACTTTCACGGCTTCGGACACAGCGGCAAGGGCGTATGGGAGGTCTCCGCTTTTCGCGCGCTGGCCGAACGCGAGGGCTTCATCACCGTGTATCCGCAGGGGTTGCCGGTCCGCCTGACCGTGCGCGGCGTGGAACGGGAAGCCCCGGGCTGGGCGCTCTCGGCCGTCGATCCCAACCGGGACCTTCTGTTCACGAGCCGGCTGCTCGACGATCTCGAGCGGCGTTATTGCATCGACCGCGCGCGGATCTTCGCCACCGGATTTTCGAACGGCGCCTTCTTCAGCCAGATGCTCGGCTGCGTGTTCGCGCATCGATTCGCCGCGGTGGCGCCGGTCAGCAGCGGTCCGGTCGGGCTCACGTGCGACCCCACGCGCGGCGTGCCGGTCTTGATTCAGCACGGACGCCTGGACGATCTGATTCCCGTCAAGCAAGCCCATGCCGCGCGCGATAGATGGGTCGCCGCGAACCAGTGCCGCCAGTCGGCCCGCGACGGTTGCGAACGGTACACCGACTGCCGCGATGGGGCCGTGGTCGAGTACTGCGAAGAGGCTTACGCCCACCGCTGGCCGCCGCAGGCCACCGAGCGCATCTGGAAGTTTTTTTCGCAACACCCCATGCCGGCGCCCGCGGGTGGAAAAGAGGAACAGCCAGCTCGTTGAAGAAGTCCCTGCTCACGCTTCGACGAATAGGCGGAGAATCGATTCTCCTCACACCTTCGACGTCCCCGAAGGTCTGCGCCTGGAGCGACCGGAGGTAGCGCTGCACGTCCTCGTGGCTACCGACTCGAACCAAGGCGCATAGATCCCGCTCGACCGTGAATACGAGACGCAGATCCATCCCAATCCGCGCTTCCCAGATCCCTGAACGGTGGAGCTTCCTGATCCCGA
>JBBITY010000283.1:3215-4861 GCA_037440565.1 Desulfurellales bacterium | reverse complement strand
TTTTGGGCCCGGCCCGTCATAGATGCGGTGGTCTGAATCTGAATCAGAAGTTCGGTGGACGTGCAAGGGGCGCGGTTGTCAGAAGGAGCTGAAATTTTGCAGGGTATTCGCCGCCGGTTGGCGACGCGCCGGCCCGCGCGTGTCGACGATCCGCGCGTCGCCCGGGCGGCAGTGGCCATGGTGCTGCGCGGCACCGGGTCGGACGTCGAGCTGCTGCTCATCCAGCGCGCGGTGCGCGACGACGACCCGTGGTCCGGTCACATGGCCTTTCCCGGCGGTCGTCGCAACCCCGACGACGTCGATCTCATCGACACGGCCGTGCGGGAAACCCGGGAAGAAGTCGGCATCGACCTGCGCACGCACGGCGAAGTGATCGGCCATCTCGACGAAGTGCGCGCCATGGCGCGACATCGTCCGGTGGACCTCGTCATCTCGCCGGTGGTGTGCGCGCTGAGGACCCGAGTGCCGCTCACCCTTGCCGCGCAGGAGGTGGACAGCGCGGTGTGGGTGCCGCTGTCGTTCTTCCGCAGTCCTGCCGCGCGCGGCACCTACCGGCGCACGCTGGATGGGATCGAAAGTGAGTTTCCCGCGTATCGATACGGGCGCTACACCATCTGGGGCCTCACGTACCGCATCCTGGAAGGCTTCCTGGAACTGATCGGCCACTGAACGAGGCGCGGCTGTGCGGCTGATAGCGGCCACCCCGCCGTCCGCGCCTGGCCCTCCTCTAGCCGGTGTTGCCGAGAATGGCGACACACGCCACGGCCCCCGGACCGCCGAGGTTGTGTGCCAGCCCCAGTTCCGCGTTCCGGACCTGCCGCGCCTCGGCGCGGTGCTGCAACTGCAGCGTCAGCTCGGTGATCATGCGCACGCCGGTGGCACCAACCGGGTGGCCGAACGACTTGAGGCCGCCGCTCGGGTTGATCGGCTTCTCACCTTCCAGTGCTGAACGACCCTCTTCGACGAATCGCCCCCCCTCGCCACGGGCGCAGAAACCGAGATCCTCGTAGTTGAGAATCTCCGTGATCGTGAAGCAGTCGTGAACCTCGGCGAAGTCGATGTCCGCCGGGCCCAGGCCCGCCTGCTCGTACGCCACCGCCGCTGCGCGCTGCGTGGCGGGGAAACCGAGGTAGTCGAAGCTGGGTTTGTAGTACGGCTGCCCCGACATCACCGCCAGCCCGATGCCCTTCACATACACCGGATCGGGACGAAATTCCTTCGCTCGGTCGGCCCGGCAGAGCACGACGGCTGCGGCCCCATCGGTGGTCGGGCAGCAGTCGAACAGGCCGAGCGGACTGTAGATCAACGGCGCCTTGACGACCTGTTCCTCGCTGACTTCCATCCGCAGGTGGGCTTTTGGATTCAGAACGCCGTGGTGGTGATTCTTCATCGCCACCTTGGCGAGGGTCGCCTTGGACGCTCCGTAGCGCGTGAAGTAGCGGTTGGCCACCAAGGCGAAGATGTGGGGCGCCCGCTCGCCGTTGTCGATCACGGGATGCAAGCGAGCCGGGCGATGGTATCCTCCATCGCGCATCTTCTCGAAGCCCAGCACGAGCGCGAGGTCGTACACGCCGGCGGCGATGGCAAGCGATGCGTTCCGAACGGCGTCCATTCCCGAGGCGCAGTACGCGCTCACCCGGGTGATC
>JBBITY010000283.1:0-3182 GCA_037440565.1 Desulfurellales bacterium | reverse complement strand
GCGCGTCGCCCGCCAGTTGCGACATCACGGTTCCCACCCAGGCCGCTTCGATTTGCTGCGGCTCGATGCCGGCGTCGGCCATCGCCTCGAACGCCGCTTCGCAGATCAGGTCTTCGGCGCTGGCTTCGTAGCGCTCGCCGAATTTGGTGCAGCCCACCCCAATCACCGCGACCTTGTTCCTGAAATCGCCACCCGCCATGCTTCACCTCGCCTTTCGCACTCCCGGCGGGTACGTGAGCTTGAAATGTCCCTCGATCCAGTTCGGCCCTTGTTCGGCAGGTACAAACCAATCGGTCGGGCACATGGTGAGAATCTCGACAAACGAAAAGCCCTTGCCGTCGAGCTGGGCGCGAAACGCGTCGTGCAGGTACTGGCGGGTCAGCTTGATCGCGGACGGGGTGTGGACGGCCCCGCGCGCGGCATAGGCGGTGCCGTCGAGCTGCGCGACCAGCTCGCACATCTTGATCGGGTGCCCGTGCTGCGCGGCGTCGCGCCCGCCGGGTGTGGTTTTGGTGCGCTGGCCGAGCACCGTCGTCGCCGTGGCGTGTCCGCCGGTTTCGCCAAAGACGCCGTTGTTCAGCATGACGGCAGTAAACAGCTCCCCCCGCGCGGCGCTGTGCAGGACCTCCTGCAGCCCTTCGGAAGCCATGTCGCCGTCCCCCTGCATGGTGAAGATGAACGCGTCGGGCCGTACCCGCTTGGCCCCCGTGGCGACCGACGGCGCCCGGCCGTGCAAGGCCTGCATGACGTCGACATCCATGATCATCGGGAACGCCGTGTAGCAGCCGATGCCTGCGACGCAGATCGTCCGCTCACGCAAGCCGAGTTCCTGGATCAACTCCAGAATCAAACGCAACGCGATGGGCTCGCCGCAGCCGGGGCATAGCGAATGCTCGGTGCTGAGGAGCAGATGGGGCTTCTCGAATACCTTGTTCATACCGGGCACTGGAGTTGGGACCCTACTGCCCATCTGAAACTTCCAGCAAGAAATCACGCCGCGGCTCGCGGATACACCGCCCGAATACGCGCCAGGATGTGCTCCACTCGGAGGGCCGGTCCGACGCCGAATCCCGAATGGTCGTGGCTGATCCCGCCGATGGCATGGACGGGCACGCGCCCGCACGTGGCGAGCTGCACATCTCGAAGACCGCGATCGCTTGCCCGCGGGCTGCCACCTCGGCGATAGCGTGCGAGGGGAACGGCCACAGGCTGATCGGTCGAATATAGCCGACGCGCAAGCCCTGCTGGCGGGCGAGGCGGACCGCGTACTTGACGAAACGGCCGGGAAAGCCGAACGCCACCACGGCGAGCTCGGCGTCGTCGAGATCGCCACAATCGGCGCGCGATTCCTCCGCCTGGATCGCCCGGTGTTTCTCCGTAACACGCGCCAGTGCCGCCGCGACATCGGTCGAGAGTTTCTCTGACGGCCCGAGCGGGCTGAGCGTGATGCCGCGTCGGCCTCTGGCGCCGGTGGTCGCCCACGTCTTCGGCGGCAGAGGCGGCTCCTCCAACGGCCGAAACTCGACCAGCTCCGACGTGTGCGCGAGAAGGAAGTCACCCATGATCAGCACTGGGTTGCGCCACTTGTCCGCGAGGTAGAACGCCCGCTGGATCAAGTCGACGGCTTCCTGGGCGCTGGACGGCGCGAGCACGATAAACCGGTAATCGCCGTGCCCGCCGCCGCGCGTGGCTTGGAAATAATCGCCTTGGCCGCGACACATGTTGACCGCGACGATCGGAATTTGCGCGTTGGCCAACTCGGCGAAGCTTTCCTGCATCAAGCTGATGCCCTGCCCGGTGGATGCGATCATCGACCGCACGCCGCAGCCCGCCGCCCCCCACACCATGCCGATGGCCTCCAGCTCGCTCTCCGCGTTCATGCACACGCCGCCCACCTGCGGCAGGCGCGTCGACATGTACTCGAGGATCTCGGTCGAGGGCGTGATCGGGTAGCCGGCGTAGAAGCGGCAGCCGGCCTGGATCGCCGACTCGGCGAGCGCGTGGCTGCCTTCCATCAACACGCGCCGGCTCATGCGTGGGCCCTTGACTGCGCCGGGGCTCGGTACACCGCAAAGCAGTAATCCGGGCAGACCTTCGCGCACAGCTCGCAGCCGGTGCAGCCTTCGAGCAGCACCGGGTACCGATATCCCTTGCCGTTCACCGCTTCCGACATGACCAGCACGCCAGGCGGGCACACGGGGACGCACAAGCCGCAGCCTTTGCACGTCTCCTCATCGATGGACACCGTCGCCTGCATGTCAGGCGACCCGGACCGCGTTCGGAGGAGCGAGCTCCGCCAGCCCCCGCTCGCGCATGTAGTCGGCCCCCAGGCGAAGAAAGCGGGCGTTTTCCTCCGCCCGCTGCTTGCGGTGCGCCGGCAGCGCCCTGTGCATCGCCCGGACGAGAGTCTCGAAGCGCACGATGTCGGTGGCGGCGGTGAATGCGCCCAGCGCGATCATGCCCGCCCCGGCGATGCTGCCAGCGTGCTCGGCGAGGTGCGTCGCCGGAAGGCCGGCAACTCGGATGTCATCGCGCAGCGGGTCGCTGACCAGTGTCTGATTCGCAAAGAGCAGCCCATTCGGCCGCAGCTTCCGCACCAACTCCGGCAGACCTTGCGGGTGCATGGCCACGATGCCCCAGCAGTGGGGGACAATCGGTGGCGCCTCGATCTCCCCGCTCCCGATCACGACGGTGGACTCGCTCGGCCCGCCGCGCATCATGCCCATGTACATGCCGAACAACATGGCCGACTTGCCTTCGGCCACTGCCGCCTCGGCAAGAATTTTCGCCATGAGCTGAATACCCTGGCCGCCGATTCCGGTGAAGATCACCTCGCGTTCCATCGTGCAGCGGCCCAGGCGATCACGCGAGCGATGGGCGCTTAGCTGCGCTTTCCCTCAAGCAGTCGATTGAGCGCCTGGGTGCGCGCATCGCGCAGAACCATGGTGTTGCGAATCGCTTCGCGGCAGCGGCGCTGGATGCTCGCCGTAATGGCCACTTTCCGGAACAGTGCCTCTGCCTTGTCCCCGTGGTCGGGTTCGGCATAAGCGTGCACCGCGAAGTTCTGCACCTCTAGTCCGTAGTGAGTCTTCAGACCTTCGTACAAGATCTTCGCGTACCCGGACTTTGCCGCAAGCCGCTCCCCCGCGAAGCCGAACACCGCCAGGCCCTCTTCGTACGAG
>JBBITY010000282.1:0-4863 GCA_037440565.1 Desulfurellales bacterium | reverse complement strand
GCGTCCCGACGGCGGAGATTCGTGTCCCCTCGCTCACCGACAACGACTGGCGCGACGTCGACTTCCTGGTCGGACAAAAGGTGGACTATTTGGGGCTGTCGTTCGTCCGCTCCGAGGCCGACATCGGGTTGCTGCGCGACGGTTTGCGCGCCCGCGGGCACATGCTGCCCATCGTCGCCAAGATCGAAAAGGGTCAGGCAGTGGAACGGCTCGAAGCCATCGTGGCCGCGGCCGATGCGGTCATGGTGGCGCGCGGCGACTTGGGCGTGGAATGCGCGATCGAAGAGGTACCGGTGCTGCAGAAGCGAATCATTCGCGCTTGCAACGGGGCCGCGAAGCCGGTCATCACGGCCACGCAGATGTTGGAGTCGATGGTCGGCAACCCGCGGCCCACGCGCGCCGAAGCCAGCGACGTGGCCAATGCGGTGCTCGACGGGACGGATGCGGTGATGCTCTCGGCCGAGACGGCAACCGGGAGGTACCCCGTCGACGCGGTGCGGGTCATGCGGCAGATCATCGCCAACAGCGAAGCCTTTGGAAGCGGAGAACGCCGGCCGTCGTGGGCCGAGGTCCGGCCGCTCACGGTCGCCGAAGCCATCGGGCGCAGCGCCTGCTTGGCTGCGGAATCCACTGGCGCGGCTGCCATCATCTGCCTGACGCAGAGCGGGGCGACGACCCGGCATCTGGCCCGCTGGCGGCCGCAGCAGCCGATCCTCGGCGTGACGCCGCATCGCGATACGTGGCGCGCGCTGAACCTGGTGTGGGGGGTCGAGCCGGTCTACGCCGATAGCTTCGATTCGAGCTTCGACGAGGCCTGCGCGCGCATCATCGCGCTGTTGCGCGAGCGCGGCCGGTTGTCGCCGGGCTCGACCGTTGTCGTCACGGCCGGGCTCCCGTTCTCGGAACACGGCCGGACGAATACGGTTCGCATCGAAGCGGTGTGAGGCAGCGTCTACGGCGCTGGCGGTTGGTCAGAAAGTATGAATCCGTTCATCGTGTCACCCACCACTTGGTCGGGCCCGGGGAGTGGGGCGGCGAGGACGCCGCGCGACGCCGATGTGCTCCACGTGGCACACGAGAACGCCTGCCCCGTTACCGATAACGTGACCTGGTTGCCTCCCTGTGCCGGATTCAAAAGCGTCCCGGTCCCGCGCGTCGTTGTGAAGGCCGTCGGAAAATCGGCCACGCCTCCCTTGGGATTCACGTTCGGGTTGGCGAGCGGGTCATCGTAGTTGGCCACGGCGCAGTACTCCGTCCCGACTCCGGCGCTGGCGGGCAAGTTAATGCTCAGCACTCGTTCCACCCGAAGCGTCACTGCTCCCGGGCCCGCGAGAGCCGCGTCACCCTGGCCCGTCTCGATCTCGAACGGCCCGTTATCGCCATTCCCGTTGCTGTCGATAACGCCCTCGACATCATGCGCGGTTCCACCATCGCAGTCGATCACGCCTGTGCTCCCTTCGGCGAAGATCTTGACGCACAGCGTGCTGCCGTCAATGACCTTGAAACCGAAGATCGCGTCCTCCTGCAGACTCACCGGCGCCGAACACGCCTGCTCCCCCGGCAGATCGGGATCTGGACGTCCGGCGACGATTTTCAGCGGGCCCGGCAGCCAGGCGCCGGTGCTCGGATCACCACCCGCCAGACCAGTCGTGAGGAAGGCGCTCGGCGGGTGAAGAATCTCGAAGACGCGGAGCCCAAGGTCTTCCTCGCCCAGTGATCCGTCGGCATCAGCCAGGCAGATACAGCACACGCACCGCTTGCCGGCGAACTCACCGGTGCAGTCACTGTCCTGTTCGCAGTGCTCGAACTCGGCGTCCACCACGCCGTTGCCGCACAGCTTCGGCACCGGTGTTTGGGTCGGGATCGGCGTGAACGCGATGGTGATGATCCGTACGTCGTCCGTGGTATCGCCACAGGCCATGAAGAGGGCGAGGCCGCCGGCGACCAGAAGTGCGCCCACTAAGTGCCAGACCTTCATAATCTCTCCCTTTCCGCAGAATACTTTCCGTACGCTGCGCCCGTCAGTTGAGCTGATACGTCACCCGGGCCGTGATCTGATCGCGGTCCCGGAAGAACCCGAGGCTCTGGTACTCTCCGCCGATGTGGACGAATTCCAGCCTGAAGATCAACGAATCGCTCCAGCGGTAGGTGACCTGCGGGTGGATCGCATACGTACCGCGGACATTCTGGATCCAGGTCATCTGAGGCGATAGCCGGCCATGCATGTAGTCGGTGAGGAGCGTGATCTGTCCAAATGCCTCCACCGGCTTGAGCTGGACGAAGTCAGCCGGAACCGAATCTTTGCCTAGAATGTCCTTGCCGGGTTTCCGCTGTCCGCCGAACCGGAAATCCTTTTTGTCCGTCTCGTCCAGATTCCACTGTCCGACCTGCGAGGCCGAGAGGACGAAGCTGTTCGTCGGGTTCAGCGGCCGGAAGAAGAAGAAACGGTCAAAGCCGAGTTCCCAGCGGATAATGTCGGCCTTCGGCACGGTCCCTGGGTCTGTCACCGGCCCAGCCGCCGGAAGCGAACTGTCCCGCCGCACGTCTTCCGCGGTGCACGGACCTTTGTTGGGATCGTTCGCATCGCTCTGCCTCAAGCACCGAAGGTTGAGGTTGAGCTGCGGAATAAAGCCCGGCTCGTTCTCGAAATACTGGCCGTTGATGCGGATGATGCCGTCGAGCGGCTCCAAGAAGAAGGTCGCGGCGAGACCATACACGGTTGTCAAATCGTGGACCGTCTCGACCAGGAAGATCGGGCTGCAGCCCTGCTGGGAAAACGGACCACACAGCGGCTGGATCGTGCGCGCGCCTTGGGTGCCCGGGCGCACGGTGACCGGCGAGGCGTGGCGCGGCACGGGCGCCTGCGGGTAATGTGTGTAAATCCACGCCTGCAGGGTGTAGGCGCGATTCAAGACGGTCTGGAAGCGGAACCCATAACGGCTGCTCTCGAAGTTCTTCTTCGGGATGTGGTCGAACAGAATGAACTGGAAGGTTTCATCGGGGAATCCGCTGCTGAACTGGGGGTTCCTGGCGCGCGGCGAGTATGGGCTCGCGGTCAATATCGGCAGAATGCCGGTGTTGACGTCGAGATCGCCGGGGACCCAATATGCTTCAACGAAGCCGCTCGACAGCGGCCCCAACGTGTCGAACAGGTTGAGGCTCGCGCGCGCCGTCCAGAGCGGGAGGCGCGCCTCGTCGATGTCCTGGAACAAACCAGGAGCGCCCAGCGTGACATCGAATGGGTTCGTCTGGTCGAGCAGGGCGATGGTGTCGGACTCGCCCCAGGAAATGGCCTGCTTGCCCAGGCGCAGGAAGAGAGGGCCCTTTGTGTAGCCGACATACAGCTCGTTGATCCGGCGCTGTTGGGCGTAGGTGTCGCGGGGGTTCTTGAGTTCGGCGCCGGGAAGGAGCTGATCCACCGAGTCGACGAAGCCGTCGGCCGGGATGTTGAGCGTCGGCCCCTCCATAAACCAGGCGCCGGCGGGCTTGCACCTGCCCGGCGACGCACACTCGGCATTGGAGCTGCAAACCTTGCCAGCGTCGGGACCCTGCGAACACACACCGCGGCTGTAGTTGCCGAAATTCGGGTTGATGCCGCGCTGGACTCGGCCGAACTGGCTGGTCCCGTAATCGTAAATTCCGTCGTAGAAGCCCCAGGCCGCGACGCGAAAGCGCAGGTCGTCCGGTGCGAGCCATTCGAGCGCACCCCCCTTCATCCAAAAGACGTACGGGGTGAGCTTGGCGTCGAGTTCCGGATTGTAGAAGTTGCGGTGTTGGATGATCTGGCCGAGCTTCGCCGTCGGCACCGTGTCCCGCCTGGCGACTGGCGCGTCGGCATCGTCCGAGTTTTCGGCGCGAATTCCCACCTGGCTATAGATGCGCGCCCGCAGGGTGATGTTCTGGTCCGGGTCGAGATAGATTGCGCGCGCCCCGGTGCTCCAGAAGAGCACCGCCCCGCACGTCAGTGCGGCCAAGCTGCCAACCCAGCGCCCCAGCGTTCTAACCATTGCCCCCCTCCTTGATACAGCCCGGTGCCGGCCTCCCCGGCCGGCCCCCGGCTGTCCCCTTGATCCTCCAGACGAGGTGCCCAACGTCCGCCCTGTACAAGTAGTCGAACGGACGCCGCGTTTTAGACGCGCCGTCCCAACGCTGTCAAGAGGAGAATGCGCTCGGCGCGCTCCTCGTTCGCCCGGTGGTGACCGAAATCAGGCCGCCCGCCGCCACGCGCACCGTCACGGCGCCGTCGAGATCGGTCCGGCGAGTGACCGCGCCCCGGCGGCGGTAGGCGGCGAGAATCTCCGGATGCGGCATGTGGAAGCGATTCCCGTATCCCGCTGAAATGACGGCCAGCCGCGGGGCGACGGCGTCGAGAAACGGCGCGCTACTCGACGTGCGGCTGCCGTGGTGCGGGACCTTGAGAATGGTGCTGGGCAGGGCGTTGCGCGCCGTTGCGAGCAGTTGCCGCTCGCCATCGGCTTCGAGGTCTCCCGGGAAGAGCAAGGTGGTCGGCCCGTAACGGAGGCGAATCGTCAGCGACCGGTCGTTGGTGCTGCCACGGGTGTCGCCGTCGGGAGCGAGCCCCACTACCTCGACGCCGCCGATTACCTGGCGAAAGCCGCGCCGCACCACGACTGTGTCGGCGCCGCGCTCGCGCACGGCCTGCCAAAATGCCTCGAAGCGCGATCCCGTGCCCAAGGCGCCGTTCCACCACAAGGCCGTCGACGCAAACTCGCGCAGCAGGAAGGGAAACCCGCCGTAGTGGTCGAATTGCGGGTGGCTCAGGACCAGATAATCGACCCGCCCGATCTTCCGCCGCCAGAGCTGTGGGGCGATGACGCGCTCGCCGACATCGAACGTCGCGGA
>JBBITY010000281.1:0-4863 GCA_037440565.1 Desulfurellales bacterium | reverse complement strand
ATCGGCAACTCACAGACCGCGAACCCCTTTCTACGACCGCGGCTGATACGCACACCACGGGTCGGTCGCCAGGTAGTCGCCCGTCAGGGCGTAGGCGCGGGAGCGCGAGCCGCCGCAGATCTGTCGGTACTGGCAGCGACCGCAGCGGCCGCGCAGCGCATCCGGATCGCGCAGCGTGCGAAACAGCTCGGAGGTGCGATAGATCGCGCTCAGTGGCTCGCGCCGGACGTTGCCGGCGCAGAGCGGCAAGAAACCGCTCGGAAACACGTCGCCCGTGTGCGAGACGAACGCGAAGCCGTTGCCCGCGTTGACCCCGCGCGAAGCCAATCCCACCGTGTGCCCCGGCCCTTCCGATCGCTGCAGCAACCGCGGCATCGTCCCGGGCGCGCGCGTGGCGCGACCGTCCGCGGTCGGTTCGCCCGCCTCGCGTTCGGCGACGTATCGGCGGTAGTGCTGGCCTTCCGTGATCTTCACCACGAACCGCGCCTTCTTTTGCACCGCGTAGAGCATCTCGAAGGCCTCCTCGCACTGTTGCGGCGTCAGGCCGCCCAGCAGCTCGCCACGGCCAACCGGAACCAGGAAGAACACCTCCCAGAACACGATCCCCAACCCTTCGACTAACGCCACCATCTCCCGCAAGAAGGGGAAGGACCGGCCGCAGATGGTCGTGTTGATCTGCAGCGGCAGCTCCCATCGATGCGCCCACTCCACCGCCTGCATCGTGCGGGCGAACGCCCCGGGCACGCCGCGAAATTCATCGTGGAGGTCGGCACGCGGGAAGTCCAAGCTCAGCGCCATCTGGTCCAGGTCCGTGTCCTTGAGGCGCCGGACGAGATCCTCCGTGAGCGTGTCGGCGGCGGCGGGAATCGTACCCATGCGCAGGCCCAATTCCTTGCCCCGGCGGATCAAGCGACAGAGGTCCGGCCGCTTGACCGGATCGCCTCCGCTCAAGATGAAGACCGGCGTCCCCATCGCAGCGACGTCGGCCAGCAGTTGTTCGCCTTCCTGCGTGGTCAGCTCGTCCGGGTGGCGCGCCGGTTGTGCCGAGGCGCGGCAATGGCGGCACGTCAGGTCACAGGCTTGCGTCGTCTCCCAAATCACCAGGAACGGTGCCTGCGCGAAGTCGACCTGCGGGGGTCTTTGCATCCGCATGCCTTGCCCCACACTCCATACCAGCCCGAATCAGCACCTGCCAGCCGATCTCGCGGCCGGCCATCTCTCATCCATGGGATGTCGAGGTCATCCCGTTCCCGCCAGCGGGAAGGCGCGCGGCGGGTTCGCGGGCCGCGCGGCGTCCCCTTCACGCGTTTAGAACTTGGCAAGGAAATTGGTCCGCTGGGTTGCTATGGCCCAGCGGGCCACGCAAAGATCACTGGAAATCCAGCGGCTCTGCGGAAGACCCCTCTCCCGCAATTACCCGCTCACCCTTACCCACAAGTCGGCCCGCTGGACACAACTCCCTCTCCCCGCACCTTTTCGCGGGGAGAGGGCTGGGGTGAGGGGTCCAACGAATTTTCGAAGCGGCGGCACATTGTCTTATGGGGCAACGGCCTCGAATATCGGCCCGGACTGCGCTAGCCTGTGTGGCACGAGCTGGTGACGCGATGGTGATGCGGCGCTCACTCGGAGTGGCGGTCGCGCTTCTGATCGCGGTCAGCCTCCAGGCCTCCTACAGCACCGCGCTCGGCGCGATCAACGCGCTTCGCGCGGAGCGCTGCTGCGCGCGGTGCCACTGCCCCCGTCCGGCGAACGATGCGGCTCGCTGCTGCCAGGTCGAGCAGCGGCGGACCGATCCCGCAACCGTCTCAGCAGCCCCGCGCCTGACGTTTCAGCCAGCTTCGCACCCGTTGGCGCCTGCAATCCAATCGGCCTCGCTCGGCGCGGCTGTGTTCGGTTGGTCCGGTTCGGATTGGACGGGCTGGCACCCGCCTCCCCTTTTCTTGCTCGAGCGTTCACTTCGCCTGTGAGACTTGCGCGGCAGCACAAGGTTCGACCCGTGCCGCGCCGAAGGCCAGGATATCTTGAAGATCGGCCGGCACCTTTCGCAAATCACAGGCACGTAAGGGGACGAAGATGAACGCTTTGAAAACGGTTGTATTGACGCTTGCGGCCCTGACCGTCCCGGCGGTGTCGCTGGCCGCCGATGCCGGGTCGCGCAACCGCATCGAGGAGCTGCAACACGCGAAGCAGCGCGTCGCGCAGTCGGCCGAGACGATCAAGCCCGGCCAGCGGCATTCGTTCGTGCGCGAAGAACGGCGACTGCAGGCCCTGATCGACGATCTGCAAGCCGGGAAAGCGGTGGACCCCGCCGAGATCGATCGGGCTCTGAAGCGAGCCAGTCGCCCAGGGTGGTAGGCTCACTCAGCTCGCCGGCGTCGAACAGCGCCGGGCGACAAAGCGGACCTCGCCCTGAGCCGCTTCGCGGAGGCAGGTCGCCAAGGCCTCTTGCGCCTGCCGGAGCGCGGCGACGGCACCCGCGCGGTCGCCGCGCTCCAGACTCTCGCGCGCGCTGCGCAAGTGGGTGACATACGCCGGACAGCTCGCTGCCAGGGGGAGCTCTTGCGCGGCCACTCCGCTGAATCCAATCGCCAGCATCATCAGGCCGACTGCAGCAATGGGCGCGCGACAGCTCATGCCTCCGGGGGCGAGCAACCGGGGTGCCATGGGCTGCGACAGGCTCGAACGCCGGAGCACCGCTGCTTCGGCCTCTTGCATGAGCCCAGATGCTGGTCACGTCGTGAGCAGTGCCCAAGAAGGCGGCACAGGGCCACGACTCGATTTCGCCGTTGCGGTTGACAGAAGGGAGATTCGACCATGAAGATCATCGCCATGAGAAGACCGAGCCTCGCTGTGTTCGCGAGCGCCGCGGTGGCGGCGAGCGTAACGCTCTCGTCGTGCTGCGGCCTGGGGATGCTCATGCACGCCAGCCACGGCTCCTGTATGGGCACGAGCCACGGCGAGACGGAGCGTGCGCCTGCGGGACAGCCGCCCGGAGCCGCGGACAAGCAAGAAGAGCAGGAGTCCTCTCGCGTCCATTGACCGTGCACGTGGCAACAGCGGAGGCAACAGCGGAATGAATGTGCAGCCTGTCCGAGGCGGCCCGCGCGGCAGTCGGGCGCGTCGCGAGGCGCTGCTGCGCTCCTACGTCGCCCCGGAGGTGGTGGCGCACATCCTGAGCGACGGCCGAGAGCCGCTGCTGTCGGGCGTGCGGCTGACCGTCACGATCCTCTTCGCCGATATCCGCGGGTTCACGCGGCTGGCGGACCACCTGCCCGCGGAACGCGTCGTCAACATGCTCGACGAGTACTTCGATGCCATGACAGCAGCCGCCGTGGCCCATCAGGCGATGATCGACAAGCTCATCGGCGATGCGATCATGTTGGTATTCGGGGTTTCGGTCCCTCGCGGCGATGAGGCCGCACGCGCGCTGCGCGCTGCCCATGAGATGCACTGCGCCTTTCGCCTTCTGTTGCAGCAATGGCGGGCGGCGTTGCCGATGCCGTTGCGGCTGGGTCTGGGGATAGGGTGCGCGAGCGGAGAAGCGGTCCTGGCCAATGTCGGCTCCGCCGTGCGGATGGACTACACAACGATCGGCCGGCCGGTGAATCTCGCCGCGCGCCTGGCGGCCGCGGCCGGTTCCGGGGTCACGCTGGTCAACCATGTCGTCCGCGAGGAGGTTGAGCGGTCCAGGGCGCCCGGCGTTCGCTTCGGCCGTCCCCGCTCTCTCTCGCTCAAGGGCTTCCGCGGACGGACGGTCGCGTACCCATGCCGGCTTCAAGCGCGGCGGTCTGCCGCCGTGCGGGCCGCGGCGACCACGGATCCGGTCTGCGGCATGAAGGTGAACCCGCAGCACGCGCTCACCAGCACGTACCGCCGGCGGACCTACTACTTCTGCTCGGCGGCATGCCGGCAAGCTTTTCGACGCGATCCGAGACAATATGGATGGCGAGCTTCTGGGACCGATCCGTAGGGTGGGCAGCAGCCACCAGATCTGTCCGGTCCACGCGAGCTAGCAGGAGGAAACGATGCACTTCGTAATCGGCGATTACTTGGCGGGCATGCTCATCGGGGCGCTGACCGCGCTCGCGGTCCGCGCGGTCGTCTGGCCCGGCATGGACATGGTGATCGCGATGCTGTTGGGCATGGGGATCGGCATGGTCATTCACGTCATCCTGGGGTTGCTGCTCACGCCGCTGCTCGGCATGTTCCACACAATGATGCCGGCCATGGTGATCGGGATGCACGGGGGCATGCTCTTCGGCATGCGCGACTCGATGGCGGCGGGCTCGCACACCCTCGGCGCCGCCGCGACGGTCGGCGCGCTGTTTGGCGCGCTGGTCGTCCTCGTCCTCAAAGTCTACGACTGGAGTCTGCGCGGACCCGTCGTGGAGGTGGAAAGCTGATCGGGAGGAGACATGGACGTCGAGACACAACGCAAATGGGATATCGCGAGCAGCACGCTCGATCTTTTCGCGTTCGCCGAGCAACGGCGACTGGGACCGCACAAGCGGCGGCTGTTTGCGAAAACGCAGGGCGCAACGCTGATGGTCGCCGTCGGGACCGGGAACGACTTCCAGTTCTTCCCGCCCGGCCGCCACATCGTGGGCATCGACATCAGCCCCAAGATGCTCGAACGGGCGGCCGCGAAGGCCGCCGCGTATTCGGGCACGATCGAGCTGCACCAGATGGATGTCTGCTCCCTCCCTTTTCCGAATGGCCACTTCGACACGGTGGTGACCGTGTGCACCTTCTGCTCGGTGCCGAAGCCGGTGGCCGGTCTGCGCGAGCTGTACCGGGTACTCAAGCCCGGCGGCCAACTGCTGATGTTCGAGCACGTGCGCAGCAAGATCGGCCCGTTCGGCA
>JBBITY010000280.1:0-4922 GCA_037440565.1 Desulfurellales bacterium | reverse complement strand
GGCGTTGCCGTTGACGATGGCACTGTTAGTCAGGCTCACTTTGCCGTTGGTGAAGACATCACCGCTCGAGCCGAACGTCCCCGCCCCGGGTGTATAGCTGTCCGTCGTGGCGGAACCGCTCATGGCAACGGAGCCGGTTCCAACCAGGCCGTGGTGGAAGAGGGAAAAGGTGCGCAGCGTCAGATCGAATGGTGCTGTGGCCCCCGGTGGCGGCTGCGATCCGTCGTTGAAGCGGCCCTCGATCGCGAGGACAAGGTGGTTGTGATCGACGTGCGGACTCCCATCGAGATGCCAGTTGGGGTCGCTCGGATCGAGCGCGTGCGGCTGGCGCTCGACGTGCTGGATGAAGTACGTATCGAACTCATGCCGCGAGTAATGGAGGATGTCGCTGTTTGTCGCGGCGTCTTGCGCCGACAATACGAACATCCCAGGGATTGGCTCGGCGTTTTTCCCTTTGGGATTGAAGGTGACGAGGAGCTGCATCAGAAAGCCCTGGATGTTGTAGAAGGCCACGTCCTCGCCCGTGAAACGCAGCGGGTATCCACCGCCATGAGCTTCGAAGACCATCGCCTGCGTGACATCCGAAACGTCCAGCGCGATGTAGGTGGTCCCGTTTCGGCCCACCGCCGCCTGGAAGTTCTGGAAGTGGAACTCGCCGGTCTGGGCTGAGACCGTGAGCGGGCTGGGAGCGACGGTAAAAGCGGAGTCGGCAACGAAGAGGACCTCCGCAGAGGACCCGTTCGGTCCGGTGACCACGATGTTTGTCGGACCGAGCGGCATGGTGGGAAGCGAGACCACTATCTGCGGCTTGAACTGGCCGTCCGCGAGATCCCTGCGGGACACGGCCTGCCCTAAAACCGTCGACGTGGCGCCGGTGACCCCGTTGGAAAAAATGACGCTGTACTGCTGGCCGACGGAGAGTGAAGGGGAGATGAGGGACACCGACGCACCCGCGTACGCCACGCTGGGCCGTACTTCGGCCGGTGGCGGGGGCGGCTTTTCACAACCGCATCCGGCCTCGGCCCGCGCGACCAAGACAGTCGAGGCGAATCCAAGAGCCACCAAGAGCGCGATGCCGGTACGGGAACGCTTCATCTGATCTCCTTCTGGAGGTTCCACTTGTCGCGCGCCGAACAAGATGGGGAAATTTGCAAGAGGTCGTATTTTTCAGCCGCGCACCGGATTCTGTACGACCTCAGTTGTACGGGCAGGCCACCCGGTCGCGGACGGGGCGGGTTTGCGGGTGCGAGAATCGCGCGCCGCCTGTGCCCTACCGGCGGGAAGGCTACAGCACCATCCAGGACCGGCGCATCTCTAAAGTCGATGGCCGACGGCTTGCCCACCCCCTACGGGAGGGATCGAGATGGCCGCAAGCGAACGCGATCTGCAGGAAAGGTGGCATTTGATGCAGCTCGGGCGGCGCGAGCCGTGAGCGCGCAGCTCGCGGCCCGCGGCCACACCGAAACACAATCCACCGCTCCACTTCCTTCCCCAGCTCGGTGCATGGAATGCGCTGCCGCTGCCACGCGGTCAGGGCCTGCAGATCAGGTCCAAAACATCGCGGTCGCGTGATCCATCGGGAGGCTTCACGGAAATCTTGAGCCGATATCGTCGCGCCGCCGGCCCCCTCGTGGTCTGCCTCAACGGCACCTGAATGTTCGCCACCGCGGCGCACGTGTCGCTTGCCGTGAGCGGTGGATCGAACACCGCCCGATCGATCCGGCACTCGCCATCGCCCCTGCCAGGCGCCGAGTCGCATGCGGACGGCGACGAGCAGGGGAGCCCTCTGTTCGGTCCGGCGTTGACGCAGCGGCCCTGCAGCGTTCCGCCGAGCCCGGCCAATGCGCCCTCCAGCGCCGCGCGGTTGGCGGCCTCGATCGGATCGGTGGAAAGCGACCTGGGGCGCCGAACGTGTACTTCGCTCACTGCCCCCGGCCAGTCACAGCTCCACCGTCCCTCGGCGACGTTGAAGCACAGCGCGACGCGGAAGGTGCACATGCCGTCGCCCGCGGATGCGCCGAAGTCGCACTGCGGGTCGTCGTCCGTGCACTCGAGCCGCTTGCCGGGCAGGCCCGCCGTCGGCGCCGCTGCCGGGTGACTGCACCACTCCTGCCCGCAATCGCCGGCGAGCGAACCGGCGTACCCGGGATTCAACGCTTCCGCACACGCTCCGGTGGGCGTCGGGGTCGGTACACTCGTGGCGGTCGGCGTCGGCGCCGAGTCTGTGGCGTAAGACACGTGGTCAATCGCGAAGCCGGACGCTGTGATCAAAGGATCCGCCTTGAACCGGGCGACAATCGTGTCGCCGGCGACCGCCGCGCTGAACCCGCTGCCGCCGGGGCCAAAGGGAGTGCCGGAGAGGGCTTCGACTTGGCGATAGTCCGCATCGCTAATGTACACGAAGTCATAGCCTGACTCGGTGTCGAAGCTGCTGAAGTGAAAACGGACCCGCTGCGCGCCGGGTACAGTGAAGCGGCACTCCTTATAGGCAAAGTTGCTGTACGGATGGCCGGTCTGGCAACTGAAGCTCACCGACTCTGTCATGCCGCTGGTCGGTACGGGGCTGCCGGTGCGCGCGATGCCCTGCGCCGCCATGGCGCTGTCGATCGCGACGGCGTTGATTCCGCCGTTGAGCGCGACGTCCGCCGAAAGAAGGGCGTCGGCCGCATCGATGAAATTCGCATTGCTGGTCAGGAACGTGTGGCTCTTGATGACCAGGCTGTCCGCCGCCGTGCTGCCCAACGCGGCGCGCAGATTCCACAGCGCGGCGCTCCACATTTCCCCATCGTCGTGAACTTCCCAGACGAAGTCGCGCGGGTACTGCTTGTTGCCGTCCAGCCGCCGCAGGCAGCCGCTGCCCGGGCTGCTGTTGTACGGGTTGTACGACACTGCGTCCCACGCGGCCAGGCACGCCGTGCCGAGTGCCGTCGCGGCGAGGTCGTCGGTCAGCGCGGCGGCCCAGTAGTCGCCGAACCCTTCGCCGGCCGCGCCGCCTTCCTCGGTCGTGCCGAAGTTCGGCACCTGGTTGTCCTGAATGGCGTGCCCGTACTCGTGGTAGACGATGTCAGGGTCCTGCGCGTCGTCGACGCCGCCTTCACCGAACTCCATGTAGTCGCCGGACGGCACGTACTGCGCGTTGTCCCCAAGGAGCGGGTCGTGTGCGTCGATGGCGATCGAGAAGGCCATGACGCCCGCGAACCCGAGCGCGTCGAGATACGCCTTGGCGCGGTCGGCGTGGTAGTAGGCGGTCAGCTCGTCGACGGCCTGTTGATTCGCGCTGCGCCTGTAGTCATATGGCGGACCGACCCGACCGGCGGTGATGCTGGTATTCGCCCACAATCCGGTGAGGTTCGTGCCCGAGGTCAAATTCCGGAGCGTGCAATCCGACTGCGCCGCATCGACGTTGCTGGCGTTGGTCAGCGCGGTGTTGTCGAGCGCGTCGACCGGATGGTGGTGGAATGGAGTGCCGCAGTCGAAATCCGTCAGCGGGTTGCAGGGAACGCAGGCGCTGCCGGTTGACTTCAGCATGTTCAGCACGCGCACCACCTCTCCCGTATGCGCGTCGACGAACACGTGCCAGTCACCGCGTGGCTCGCTCATAATCGCGCTCACCTGCCAGGCGAGATGATAACGCTGGTGTCCGCGATCGCCGCGCACGATCACGAGGCCGACCGCGGTTCGAAGGGGCGGCAGTTGCGCGCCGAGGGTGGATTCAGCGATGGTCACTGCCGCCGCTCCGGACAGCGCCGGCTCGGGAGAGAGGGCGAGGTCAGGCACGTACTGGTTCCGGACGTGGATGACCGACCCTTCGGAATCGACCCCGACGAGGACGGCGCTTTCGAAGACCTGGACCCCGTGATGATTCTGCTCGAAGACCACCGTGCTGCCGCCGCGGTCGCGCACCTCGCGCGCGAGTTGGAGCCCGGCGAGGTCGGGGGGAATTCGCAAGAGATCGGCGGTGCGCCCGAGGAACTCGCGGGCGGCGGTGGGTGGACGTGCGGAGGCGGTTGCAAAGCGACCGCGCAGGGTGGTGAGCTTGCCGCTCGGATCGAACGCGGCCGCGAACGGCGCGCTGCTGGTGCGGCGAATCGCCGCCAGCGTGGCTTCTCGCAGGGCTTGCTGGGCATCCTGCGCACGGCTCACGGCGCTGGTACCGGCCAGCACGAGGAACGACCCGGCAACGAGCCGGACGCGCCAGATTCCGTCCCCGGCGCGATCGAACGGCCGTGCAGCACTCAAAGCAGATGACCCCCTTCGCAGCGCGCCCACATGACCCCCCGGCGCAGGTATCCTATATCGATGCGTGCGTCGGTCAAGAAGCGATTCTCCAGTTACCCCGGCCTCCTTGGAAAGGGAGGAGGACGCGGCCTCCGACACGCGGAGACACGGAGACGCGGAGAGGCGGCCGCGGGCGTTTTTGCCAGAGCAGCGGGCTCACTCCGGATCGCACACTTCGCCGCAGAAATTCTGTACACTGCCGCCGGTGCGCAGGAACTGGTCCATCTGGGCCTGGATGGCCGGGTGCGTCCGCATGTCGCCGTGCGCGCTGTTGTCGGGCGGCGGCACGTTGGTGATCGGCGGCGGGAAGCCGGCGTCGGATTTCACCATCGCCGAACCGTCGAAACGGTGCCGTCCGCTCCGGAATCTTGTCGTAGCTCTGCACCACCGGCGCGACCTGCGGAATGTCCATCGAACGCACCAGGATCTCCCTGCCGACGTTGCTGACCAGGGAGTCGGTTGCCATGTGGATCAACACCTTGTGGGGCGGCGTGTTCGGCTGGCGCCCGCCACCCGCCACCTGGTATCTGGCACGGAAGAGGGACGACCCATGGCGAAGCGCATCGCGGTCCTGACCAGCGGAGGAGACGCGCCGGGGATGAACGCCGCCAGCACGACGTAGAGGATCGCGCCGGGAAGGACCC
>JBBITY010000279.1:0-4922 GCA_037440565.1 Desulfurellales bacterium | reverse complement strand
GACAGGGGCAGTACACGTTCGTAACCCAGATCCTGGCAGACTACTTCGCGACCGATCCCAGCGACGTGCGAGTGATTATGGACGATTCCCAGTCGGCTCTCATCGGCACTGGCCCCGGCGGCAGCAGCCTTGCCGTCTACCTGGGCGGAGCGGTGGTGGGCGCCGCGCAGATGCTCAGGGAGAAGCTGAGTAAGGTGGCGGCCAGAGCGATGGGGTGTAGGCCGGAGGACGTCGAGTTCAAGGACGGCAAGTTCCGGGCCAAGGGGGGCTCCGGCGCGGAGATGACCGCCGGTGAGGTGGCGGGGGTGATGACGAGCCGCCTGGAGCTTCTGCCGCCGGACGTGGATCCTAATCCGGAGGTCAGTTTTGTCTACACCGCCCCCGATCGCGACATGCCGGACGAGCAGGGGCGGTGCAAGAGCTACCTGACGCCGGCGAATGCGGCCCATCTGGTGGTGGTCGAAGTGGACCCGGAGACTGCGGAGGTGAAGGTCCTGAAGTACGGTGAGCGTGCGCACCTGTGGGTCGCGGCCGGCTACGATGGCCTGGGCCGCCTTCGCCTTGAACTGGCCGGGATCGTCCTTGATCACGTCGCCGCCCTCGAAGACTCCCTCAAGACAGACACCCGTCTCCTCGTTGACCAGTTGCGCCGTGACGGGCAGCGGCACCGTGCCGAGGGCGGGATCGGGCAGCTCCGCGCCCTTGCCCTTCAGCAACGCCTTCGCCTTGCCGGCGTCGCCGCCCTTGACGAGGGCGTTCGTCACGCCGTCTTCCGCCCCTGCGCCATCCGTGTACTTGTAGCCCTTGTCGCTCACGGGCTCCCACTTGGTTCCGTCGGCTGGGATCTCCACCGATGCGCGCAGCGCGTTGGCCGTCCCCACGTAGATGCAGAGTGTGTAGTCGGCCGTGCTGGTCGGATCGGCCAGCTCGGTCCGCGTCGTCGCCTCGCCCTTGATCCACTTCCAGACGAGCTTGTCCTTGGTGTCGTCGTCGTTCTGCCGGATCAGAAGCAAGGACTTCTGGGCGCTGCGGCAGTCGCCGCTCGGGGCGATATCGTTGACGCATCCCGACACCGGGTGACACGAATCCTGTGTGCACGCGTCGCCGTCGTCGCAGTCGAGCGGCGCGCTTCCGAGGCAGGTGCCCCGCTGCACTGGTCGACCTGCGTGCAGACCGTGCCGTCCGTGCACAGTGTGCCGTCCGGGGCCGTCATATCGGTGGGGCACGTGCTGCTCAGACCCGTGCAGGTTTCCGCCGCATCGCAGTCGTCGACCGCGGCGCGGCACTCGACCCCGCCGTTCCCGGCGGCGTGGATGCAGGCGCCGCTGCCGTTGCACGTATCCGTCGTGCACGGGTTGTTATCAGTCGAACACCCCGTTCCGGGCGGGTCCAGGCAATCGGCGCTCCCCTCGTTGCAGGTTTGATTACAGTCGGGACCGCCCGCGCAAGGGTCGCCGGCGTGCACCGAACAGGTGCCGCTGTCGCAACTGTCTTCGCCGTTGCAGAAGCCGCCGTCGTTGCACGGCGTCCCGTCCGGCGCAATGGAGCAGTCCGTGCCGCCGATGCTCAGGTTGTCGATCGTGATCACATCCGCCTGCGTGGCGCCGCACCCGGCGAGGCCGACGTGAATGCTGCGGATCAGCGACGGGGAAATGATGCGGAAGAACGCCAGGCCGTTCAGCGGGAAGTCGGCGGTGGTCGAATCGCCGAACGTCACGAACGCGTAGAAACCCGTCCCGGTGATGAGATTGTCGAAGCCCGCTCCGATCACCCCTTGCGACGTTCCCACCGACGTCGAGGTGAAGGTGAGCCGGAATGAGCCGTTGCAGCCGGCGCAGTAGTTCGGATCGCCGACCTGGTAGACCAGATTCAAGTTGGGAAGCCGGTTGTCGTGTAGTCGGCCTCGCCGAGCACCGCGCTCATGGCGGCGTCGGAAAAGATGTCCATGTACCACGTGTCGGTCACGTCGCCCGCGCCGTAGCCGGGCGCGGAGTAGTCGTCCGTGACGACCATCTGCAGCGGGGCGAGAAAGGCCGGCCGGGACGCGTACGTCGTGTACGTCGCCGCTGCCACCGGCCGGGCCAGGGCGAGTCCAAGCCCCACGGCCACCACGGGCCAGTACCGGTGCCGCCTCGCGCCCGCCCCACGGGTCACCGAACGCCCCTTGCGCGCGACATAGCGCGCGCATTCAGGGGCCCGTTCAGCAAACACGCAGAACTCTTCCAGCACCCTCCTTCTCAGATTCAATCGAACCCCTCACCCTCGCCCTCCCCCCGCGAAAATGCGGGGAGAGGGAATCCTCCTCGCGGCTGCTTTTTCATGCGTGTTGGGTGGCCCGCTGGCCCCCGGCGACCGCCGCGAAATCTTTTTCGATCTAAGGCTACGATCGCGAGTGAGCCGACCGGTTCACGCGCCGAAGTCTGAACCCGGCAAGGCCGCCGAGCAGCACCGCCAAGACCGCAAGCGCCCATGGGCTCAACGCCGGCGCGCTCGACGCTGCGCCGACGGCGATCTGCCGCACCGTCACCAGGTGGTCCTCAATGGTGCTCGTGTGGACAAACACCACGAACCTGGCTGTGCCGCCCTGAGGGAGCGCGCCGGTGAACTCGATCCGGTCTTCATGGACCGCCGCATTCGGAAAGGCGCCCGTCTCTTCGCGGTTGCTCAACCCGGTGAAGAAAGCCAGCCCGTCGCCCTGCGTCGACCGGACGAAGCTCGAACCCGTCCCCGTGCCCAACTCAAAGATAAATCCCTTCCAGGCCAGGTCGGTGTTGTTGAGCACGCTCTTGTCGATCGCAAACTCCCCGTCGCCGTCGATGAGCAACTCGATGTCGAAGGGACCGAGGTCGATCCTGGCCGTCTCGTCGATCACCGACGTCACCTTGCCGGACTGCGCATTGGGGTCACCTTCGGGCAGCGACTGAAAGCTGTTGATCATCCAGTTGCCCGCGGTCGCATTCTGCCCGATGGTTTTCAGCGACGTGAACTCGGCAACCGTGAACGAACCGCGAGTGTCAAACGCCGCGCCCGCGGCGGGGCCCGGGAAGAACGTGTCGGTGAACCACGCTAACTGTGTGGCGTCACCCGCCACGGCCGCCTGCAAATTGCTGAGCGTCACGCTGTGCCGGGCGCCGGGAAACGCCGAGCTGAACGGCACGCCCACATTGGCTGCGGCGAAGTCGTTGTCGAGAAACATGACGAGCTGCGTCTTGTCGCTGCCATCGGTGTCGCGCCCTTCGGTCGACCCGATCACCAGCGACTTGATCGGCGTAAACGACACGTCGTGGCTGACGACCGAGGTGCCTTTCCCGGGCAACGCGGACGGGTAGACGGTCGCGTGCACCTCGGCGCCGTCGGTTTCGAGGATCAGGATGTTGGTGACGGGGTTGCCCTTGGACGTGCTCAGATGCGCCGTGTAGCTGACCGTCTCACCGCGGGCGAGCGAGGCGAGCACCACCAACGCGGTGGCAGAAATCACGCGAATGCCGATGCACACCTTCACGACAAGGTCCCCTCCGCCGCGTCGCCTCTATCAAACAAGTCGCTAAACCGCCACCCTCCACTGCCTCTCTCGCTGGAATCGATGCTGACCGTGCCATTGCCGTCGGAGTCACCGGCACAGGGAGGTGGGTCGAACGCTTCGCAACCCGCTCAGCGGCCGCCACTCCCTTCCCTGGTCCCAGAGCGGTCTTGTATTGCACCAACCGGAGGCTACGTAAATGCACTCCGGCAGTAGATCCTGGGCAGGCGAGAAGCGGACAGGAAGCATCAACCCCTGAGAGGCGGAAGGGCCTGCAGATAAAGGGGGCGCGAAGATGGTCGTTTTTGTGACTGGGGCGTCGAGTGGGATCGGGACGGCAACGGCGCGGGCGTTTGCGCTGACGGGAGCAGCGCTGGTGCTGGCGGCGCGGCGGATCGATCGACTCCGCGAGCTGGCAGCGGCGCTGCCAACCAACAGCCATGTGATCCAGCTTGACGTACGCGATCGCAACGCCGTCCACCGCGCCATAGCGACCCTGCCGGGCGCGTTCGCGGAAATCGAGGTTCTGGTCAACAACGCTGGTCTGTCACGTGGCCTGGCCCCGGTTCACGAAGGGTTGGAGGATGACTGGGACGAGATGGTCGACACGAACGTCAAGGGGCTGCTTTACGTCACGCGCGCGGTCCTGCCGGGGATGGTGGCACGCGGCCGTGGCCACATCATCAACGTTGGGTCGGTCGCCGGCCACGAAACTTACCCCGGTGGAAACGTGTACTGTGCCACAAAAGCCGCCGTGCGGGTGCTCAACAAGGCATTGCGCATCGATCTGCTCGGCACCGGCATTCGCGTCAGCAGCGTCGATCCCGGGATGGTGCCCACTGAGTTCAGCGAGGTGCGCTTTCACGGCGACCAGAAGCGCGCCGCCAAGGTGTACGAAAACACGCGCCCGCTCTCGGCGGCAGACGTCGCTGAGGCCATCGTCTGGTGCGCCAGCCGACCGCCGTGGGTGAACGTCGAGGACATCCTGCTCATGCCAACTGACCAGGCGGCTGCCACGCTGGTCCACCGCCGCCCGCTGTCACCGGCGGAAGCTGCCGCACCGGCGCCGCTCGCCGAACGCTGGCTCGCGGCGTGGAATGCGCACGACCTGGGCCAGATCATGGCGCTGTACGCTGCCGATGCCCGGCACACGAGCGAGCGCGTGCGCGCGCTCGGCGGCAGCAACGAGACGTTGTGTGGTCGCGCAGCCATCGCCGAGTACTTCCGCCGGCGCCTCGAACGGTATCCATCTCTCCGTTTCGAGCCGATGTCTGTTTGCTGCGGCCTGCGCACGGTGGTGATCGAGTACAGGCGGCAGGACGCCGGGGCCTCCGAGCCGACCGTCGAGATCCTCGAAACCGATGGCGCCGGCCTGATCGTGCACTCCCGCGTGTACCACGGT
>JBBITY010000278.1:0-4926 GCA_037440565.1 Desulfurellales bacterium | reverse complement strand
CTTTGCTGTCGTGGAAGAGCCGCGCCACGGCGCGGCGCAAAAGCGTGTCGCCCTCGTTCTCGTAGCGGTTGATCTCCATGCACACCTGCAGAATCTGATCGCGGTTCTTCAAGTCGCGCAAACCGCGCATGGCCCGGCTCACCTCGCTGGCGGAGTTGACCAGCACCTCCGCCAGGTCGCACGCGTCGCGGTCGACGGTGTCGATCCCGTACAGCCATATCCGCTCGGCGGAGGCGTCGACCAGGTCGAGCACGTCGTCGAGGCGGGAAATCAAGCGATGGATGTCGCCGCGGTCGATCGGCGTGACGAACGTGCGGTGCAGCGTTTCCACGGCGCGATGCGTGATCACGTCGCCTTCGTGCTCCAGCTCCTTGATGCGGCGGGCCTGATCCGCCAGGTCCACGGGGCGGTTCAGCATCGTCCGCAGCAGTCGCGCGGCCTCCACCGTCTTGTCCGCATGGCGCTCGAAGAGTTCGAAGAAAATCTTGCCCTCGCTGGGAAAGAGGCGGGCGAACATGTCGGCGCATCCTACTGCCGCCCCTTCGGCGCCGCAAGGGCGCGGGCGAACGTTCCCACGCTCGTCAGGGAAAATGTGTTGAACCACCCCTCAAAATCATCGCGGTGCGCGCGGAATCTTCCCTCTCCAGGATGGGAGAGGGGCAGGGTGAGGGCGATGAGACAATCCTCTTCCGCGCGACGTGCTGCGCAGTGATTCCTTGCGGGCGCCAGCCCGCGCTGCGACTTATTGATTTCTGCATAAAGAAGGCAATACTGCCGGCGCGGTGGGGAGGCCGGCAGGATGCGCCTGAAGGATCGGCAGCGGTGTTGGAGGCACGGCGGCGGCAGGCGATGCACCTGCTGCGGACGAAAGTCTCGTTGCAGGAGGTGGCGCGGCGCATCGGCCGCGCGGCCAGCTCGGTGATGCGCTGGCGCAATGCGATGCGCCGTGGGGGCCCGCGCGCCCTGCGCGCGCCGTCCGCAGGCGCAGCGCGAGCTCGAAGTCGCCCTGCGCTAACCCATGCAGGTAGAGCTGCGGGAGCAGCTCGCCCAGTCTACACCGCCTTCTCTCCATTTACACACCCTTTGACCTTACCTCATTCGAGCGTGGCGGCGGTGGTGCACGAAGACGTCAATACGCTGCCGCGCACCGTCGGCGGCGCCGCGGTACACGCCGACATGAAGTACCCGCGCTTCAATGTTGTCGACTTCGAGTTGGCGGCCGAGTTGGAGAGGAAGGGGCTCGACTATCCGGGCACGAACTTCGCCAACTGGCCGCTGACCTATGATGAGCTGGAGCCGTTCTACACGGAGGCCGAGCGGTTGACCGGCGTCCAAGGCCAGAAGGAGGCCGATCCGTTCGCTTCGCATCGGAGCGGGGACTACGTGATGCCGCCGGGTCCGCCGATGTACGTCGCCACGGTGCTCAGCGAGGGCGCTCGTGCCAAGGGGTACACGCCGTTCCCGTATCCGACGGCCGTGAACTCGGGGCCCTACGCCGGCCGGCCGCCGTGCGTGGATTGCGGCTTCTGCGGCGGCTACGGGTGCCCGAACAACGCCAAGGGTTCGCCGGCGGTGACCACGCTGCGCGAGGCGTTGCTGAGCGGGAACTGTCAGGTGCGCTTCGAGTGCATGGTCACGCGGCTCCTGCACTCCGACGGCCGCCACGTGTCGGGCGTGGAGTACATCGACGGTGACGGCCGCCGCCAGCAGGCGGTGGCGGACCAGTTCATCCTGTCGGCGAGCGCCATTGAGAGCGCGCGCCTGTGCTTATTGTCTGATCCCGGCGGCGTCGGGCTGGGTAACTCCAGCGGGCTGGTCGGGCGCAACTTGATGTTCCACTTCCAGACGCTGGCGATCGGTATCTTCAAGCAACGCTTTCACGGCGATCGCGGGCGGTCGGTCACGCACGGGATGGCGGACTTTCGTGGTGTGCTTCCCGGGGGAACGGCGATCGATGCAGCGGCTCGGCTCGGCGGCATCATCGAGTTCGGCACGAACTCCAACGCTATCGACGAGGCCAAGCAGTGGGTGTCCCGCATCACGCCCTGGCGCTGATAGGGGCGGAGTGCATTCAGGGACGGCAGCGGAGCGGAGTCGGTCGCGGCAGGGTCTCGTCTCACGCTGCATAGCGCAAGGGCAACGTGCGGCCAACACTCGGTGCTAGACAATCGGCCTGGTGCAACAGACGTAACAAGATAGTCTGCTCACGACACGACCACCTAGCGGCACTACTTGACGCAGGAATGATTTTCGGTATATCTTCGCCTGCGATTGGAGGGAAAGGGATGACCGACGCCACGGCGATCCGGGCGGTTGTTGCGGTTCCCGCGACACAGGCGCGGCGTGGTCCGCTGCGCGCCGGCGACCGCGCGGCGGCACCTCGTGGCGCAGACGTCGCTGCCTGCGTGCCCCCGAGGCCGAAGCTGCTCGATCAGGTCCGCGATGCCATTCGCACGCGGCATTACAGCTACCGGACCGAGGAAGCGTACGTACACTGGGTCAAGCGGTACATCCTCTTCCATGGCAAGCGCCACCCGGCGGAAATGGGCGGCGCCGAGGTCTCAGCGTTCCTCTCGTCGCTGGCAACCGCCAGCCACGTGAGCGCCTCGACCCAGAACCAGGCGCTGGCCGCGCTGCTGTTTCTGTATCGGGAAGTGTTGGCGCAGGATTTCGGATGGCTCAACGACGTGGTGCGCGCCAAGCGCAGCGCGCGCTTGCCGGTGGTGCTCACCCGGGAGGAGGTCAAGGCCATTCTCGGGGCCCTGGGCGGGCGCGAATGGCTGATGGTCATGCTCCTCTACGGGGCGGGGTTGCGGTTGCGGGAGTGTCTGAGCCTGCGGGTCAAAGACATCGACTTCGGCCGCAATGAGATCACCGTCCGAGAAGGCAAGGGAGGGAGGGATCGTCGCACCATGCTGCCCGGGGCGGCACGCGAGCCGTTGCGTGCCCACCTGGCAGAGCTCCGGGCGGCCCACGCGGCATGGCTGCGCCACGGAGTCGCGGCGGTGCATCTCCCGGATGCGTTAGCGCGCAAGTACCCGAACGCTCCGACGGAATGGGCTTGGCAATGGGTGTTTCCCGCGTCCGATCTCTGCCGGCATCCGCGTACGGGGACGCGTGCGCGGTTTCACTTGCACGAATCCGTGTTGCAGCGTGCGGTGCGGGCCGCCGTCCGGCGGGCCCGGATTGGTAAGCACGTCGGCTGCCACACGTTTCGTCATTCGTTTGCCACGGACCTCCTGCGGGATGGCTACGACATCCGCACCGTCCAGGAGCTGCTCGGCCACGCCGATGTGCGGACCACCATGGTGTACACGCATGTGCTGAACCGCGGTGGGTACGGGGTGTTGAGTCCCGCTGATCGGTTGTAGGGGGCCGTCGGGAGGCGAGGGAGCGAGTGGGTGCTGCGTGATAGGTGGCGACCCTCCGGGTTCGGCGCGCGGTGATAGGCTGCGAAATCCTTGCAAGACTTGCACGGTGGTGATATGGGGCTGCGCGGTGGTAAGCGACGAAATCCACAGGAGAAGATCCACAACGGACCTGCCAACCGGGTGCGTGTTAGGCTGGTCAGTTAAACACGCACCCAGGTTGAGTGGCCTAAGTAGGTCAGTGGATAGTTAGGGCCAACGCGAGGTGCAGCCGGTTTAGCTGAACGTCACCTACGCACCCGGAATACAGCATATGAAGCGCACAATCGCGGCGCTCGTTCTCGTTGCAGCCTTCGTGTTCTTCGCGCAAGCCTACCGGCAAGATACGCGTCGGAATCACGAGCTTGAGACTGCAACCGACCCAGCCAGAATAGCCTACCTCGTGCTTGACTATACGGACGCAGGTGCCCAGTCAACGGCGTTCCTGGACGGCGGCTCAGTGGTCGTACAGTACAATCTCGATCCCTGGTTTGTGAGCGCCGATTCAGCGAGAACGGCCTTTCTTCTCCAAGCTCAGGAACTCATCCCATTGTTGTTCAATCATATCGCATCTGCCAGCGCCGTTGTTGTTGCCGCTTCTGTCGGGTTTTCGGATATAAGGGGCCACCAGCTTCGTGGAAAGGCCCTGGAAATGAGATTCTCAAGACTTAACGCGGATCGGATCAATTGGAGGTATGTGCGAAAGGAAGACCTTCCCAGAATAGCTGACGCATACTGGGAACATCCGGGGTTTCGCTGAGACCAATGAAATTTGCGAACGTCCGCTGCGTGCACTGTCTCGAGTGGTTTGAGCGAGACGAGATCACCCGCGACCACGTCTTTCCGCGGTCGTGGTATCCGGACACAACACCGGCCAATCTTGAAAAATGGCAGATTCCAGCCTGCCGTCGATGCAACCGCCTTCACGGGAAGATCGAAGAGCGGCTTCTTGTACACCTAGGACTTTGCCTCGACCGCGCCGAATTGAAATCGGTGGGCGTCAGCGCCAAGGCACTACGCTCCATCGATCCTTCCTTTGCCACGGACAATCGGGACCGTCGCCACCGCCATGCGCGGCGCCAGAAAATCTTGCGCAGCTTGCATCGAGCGGAAGAGGCCGGTCTGCAACACCTTCCTGGCTTCGAACTGCGCCCCGGCATAGGGAACCAGGTGTCCACCGCGGTCGCCAAACGGGATCTGGAAGCTCTCGCGCAGAAGCTGGTTCGCGGAATTATGCACGTGACGATGGGGAGCTACATCGAGGCCGACCATCAGGTCAACGTGTTCTTCTTGCACTCTGCTGCTGCTCAACCGATTGTCCACCCGATTCGCAAGCTAGGCACAGTGCATCATCGAGGTCCTGGAATCTCGATCACGAGGGCGGTTGTTCCAGAAGACCCGCAGAGTGGCCTCTTCCATATCAAGATCTGGGGAAGGCTTCACATGTACGTCGTTGTGAAACCGATCGCGTCAAACCGGCGCACGGGGCGGCCCTAACAAGCGCGTCGAGCCGACCGGC
>JBBITY010000277.1:4709-4928 GCA_037440565.1 Desulfurellales bacterium | reverse complement strand
CGCCACCCCGTTCACGCTAGTAAAGACAACCCACGCGAAGTCCTCGATCCGCTCGATCGCCTCGTCGAGCGGCGCCCACGAGGCCGGGGGAACGATTTCGATCACCGGACACGGAATCACCTCAGCCCCGGCGCTCGCCAGGAGATCCGCAAACGCCGACGCCTGCGCCCGCGGCCGAGTCACCACGATGCGGCGGCCGAAGAGCGGTTTGCGTTCGTA
>JBBITY010000277.1:0-4699 GCA_037440565.1 Desulfurellales bacterium | reverse complement strand
GAAGCCCCGGCGGGGATCGGTCGCGCGCAGCCGCACCCGCACCACGTCGCCCACCACCGCCAGGGCCGGGGGCTGCAGGTTCTGTGCCTCGCACAGATCGGCGATGGTCGCCGCCGTGCCGGTGATCGTCGTCTGCTCGGCGAGCGTGCCCCAACGGATCACGGCCACTGGCGTCTCCGCCGCCAGGCCGTTGGCGATCAGCTTCGCCATATTCGCCCGCAACTGGAGCGCCGTCATCAACAGCACCAGCGTGCCGCCGCGGTTGGCGACCGCGTCCCAGTGCACCGCCCGCTCCCGCTTGTCCGGGTACTCGTATCCGGTGAGCACCGTGAACGACGAGGCGAGCGCGCGATGGGTGAGCGGGATACCGGCATAAGCGGGAACGGCGATCGCCGACGTCACGCCGGGGACGATCTCGAACGGAATCCCCGCCGCCGCCAGGGCTTCGGCCTCTTCGGCGCCGCGGCCGAAGACGAACGGGTCGCCGCCCTTCAACCGCACGACCGTCCGCCCCTGGCGCGCGCGATCGAGCAGCAACGCGGTGATGGCTTCCTGCTCGACCTGTTGCCCGCCGCCGTGCTTGCCGACCAGGATGCATTCGGCCTCGGGCGGCGCATATTCGAGCAAGCGACGGCTGGCGAGATAGTCGTAAATCACGACCTCCGCTCGGCGCAGACACTGGACGCCCGCCACGGTGACGAGCCCGGGCGCCCCCGGCCCCGCCCCCACTAGATAGACCGTGCCGGGCGGCCGCGTCATCGACCCGCCCCCAGGGCGCGCAAAATCTCAGCTCCGCCCTCGACCAACAAGCGACGGCCGAGGGCGGCTCCGATTTCCGGCCCGGCGCTCGCGGCGCCGCGAGCTTCACCCCGCACCACCCGGCTCCCATCCGGCTGGGCGATCAGCGCGCGGATGATCAACGCGTCTCCAGTCACGGTGGCATGCGCGGCCAGCGGTGTGACGCAGGTGCCGCCTACCGCCACCAGCAACGCCCGTTCGGCCTCGATCGCCTGGCGGCTCGGGCGATCCTCGATGGCCTGCAGCAAATGGGCAACGCCGTCGGGGCGCGACTCGATCGCCAGCGCTCCCTGACCGATGGCGGGGAGGAAATGCTCCGGTTCGCACGGCGCGGCGTGCGGATGGTTGATGCCGAGCCGCCGCAAGCCGGCCGCCGCGAGCACCACGGCGTCGACCTCGCCTGCCTCGAGCTTGCGCAGGCGCGTGTCGACGTTGCCGCGCAACGCCACCACCTCCACTTCACGGCGCCAGGCGCGCAGCAAGGCGGCGCGGCGCAAGCTGCTGGTGCCAATGCGCGCACCAACCGGCAGCGCCTCCAACCCCCCGTCGGTGCGCGTCAGCACCACGTCCCGCGCATCCTCGCGCGGCGGCACGGCCGCGAGCACCAGGCCCGGTGCGAGCTGTGCCGGCAAGTCCTTGAGCGAGTGGACCGCGCAATCGATCTCCCCGGCCACCAACGCCTCCTCGATCTCCTTGACGAACAGCCCTTTGCCGCCCACGGCGCTCAGCGGGGTGTCGAGGAACCGATCCCCCGACGTGCGGATGAACACGAGCTCGCTCGTCAGCCCCGGATGCGCCGCGGCCACGCACCGCTGCACCCACTCGGCCTGGGCGCGGGCGAGGCGGCTGCCGCGCGTCCCGATGCGGAGCGCCGTCGTCACGAATCTTCCGATCCCTCCAGGTCGAAGAGCCGCCGGGTCGCGTCGACGTAAAACGCCTCGCTGCGGTGATCGTGCTGTTTGAGGCGCGTGATCGGCGCATGGAGAATTTTGTTGACGATCGCCGCCGTCAGCGCTTCCAGCGCCTCGCGTTCGCGCGGTGAGAGATCCCTCAGCGCGTTGAGCGTTTTCTGCAGTTCGCCGCGGCGGATCGCTTCCACTTTCTCGCGCAGTGCCACGATCGTCGGCACGACTCCCAGGTGATCGAGCCAACGCCAGAACGATTCGACCTCCGCCGCCACCAGCTGCTCCGCCTTTTCCGCCTCGCGACCGCGTTCGTCGCGGTTGTCTTCGGTGACGCGCCCCAAGTCGTCGATGTCGTAGAGATAGACGTTGTCCATCTCGTTGAGGCGCGGGTCGAAGTTGCGCGGCACACTCATGTCGATACAGAACATCGGCCGGTTCTTCCGTTCCCGCAACGCCTCGGCCACCAATGGCTCCGTCAGCACGAACTCCGGGGCCGCCGTGGACCCAATGATGATGTCCGCCAGGTGCAGGTACTTTGGAAACTGCTCGAAGGGGACGGGCGTGGCGCGCAGGCCCCGCGCCAGCTCCACGGCGCGATCGAAGGTGCGGTTGGTGACGAGGACATTGCCCACGCCGTGTGCGAGCAGGTGGCGCGCCGCCAGCTCGGCCATCTTCCCCGCTCCGATCAGCATCGCCGTCTTGTCCTCCAAGCGGTCGAAGATTTTCGATGCCAGCTCGACGGCAGCCGAGCTGACGGACACGGCGCGACTGGCAATGCCGGTTTCCGTGCGCACCCGCTTGGCGACGTTGAAGGCCTTGTGAAAAAAGCGATGCAGCACCGTGGCCGTCGCCCCGACGCTGGCCGCCCGCGCGTAGAACTCCTTGAGCTGGCCGAGAATCTGCGGCTCACCGACGACCATCGAATCGAGGCTCGACGCGACCCGGAAGAGATGGCGCACCGCGTCGCGGCCGCGGTAGACATACAGAGCGGACTCTAGAGACGACTCTGTGCCGCCTTCTTCGGCGCACAGGAACTGAATGATGCGCTCGACGGCGGGCTCGTTGGCGCGTGTGCACGCCACGATCTCGACCCGGTTGCAAGTGCAGACGATGGCCCCTTCGTCGACGCCGTCGAGCGCGCACAGTCGCCGATTGGCGTCGTCCAACTGATCGTCGGCAAACGCCACCTGCTCCCGCACCGCCACGGGGGCGGTCCGGTGATTGAGGCCCACGATAACGATCTCGTGCTGCATCAACCGAGCGACTTGGCGTGCCAGCCGGAGAAGCCGACATTGAAACTGAGGAACGTGACGATCAGCAACGCGAAGCCGACGACCGTCAGCGTTGCCGCCCTGCGGCCGCGCCACCCCAACGAGCGCGCATGCAGCATCACGGCGTACAGGAGCCAGGCCAGCGCCGACAACACCTGAACCGGCTCCCACGACCAAAACTCCCCCAGGGTCGCCTTGGCCAGCAAGGAGCCGGTGACGATACCCACCGTGAAGAGCGCGAACCCCCAGGCGGTGAAGCGGTAGTTCAGCTCGTCGAGCGTCTCGAGCGAAGGCAGCCGCGGGAACAGCCGGCGGCGCTTGCGCTTCAACTGGCGGTCCTGCAGCAAGTAGACGAGGCTGACGCAGAACGCCAAGGCGAAGACGGCGTAGCCGAGAAACGCCGGCGCAACGTGAGCCGGCAGCCACGCGCTCTGCAAGCGGCTCGGCAGGCGCTCCACGCCGGAGTAGGCGACGTACGACGAGAGCGTGAGCAGAAAGGCCAGGGGACTCACCAGCGCGCCCACCACGGCCAGGCGGTACCGGAGCTGCAGCAGCAAGTACAGGCCCGCGATGAGCCAGGCCAGCACCGCGAGCTGATCGTGAAACAAGTTGATCGCCACGCTGCCGACCGTCGCGGTGCGCACAACGAGAGCGACGGTGTCCGCCGCGAAGGCCAGGCCCAGCACGGCGAGCGCGAACCGGCGCGCGCCGTCCCGCACCAGCGTCAGGTGCGTGACGAACGCGGCGCTCGCTACCAGGTACAGGACTAACCCGAGCGCAAAGAAGAAAAGGTCCATGGTCACGGACGGCTCGAGGGTTCGAGGGTTCGAGGGGATGAAGGTGAATCGAAGCTGACACCGAGAGTCTGCAGTGTGATGCCGGCCCCGGCGTGGCGCGCCAAGAGGCGGTCCACGGCTTCGCTGTCTGGCACCCGCAGGCAGTCCAAAAACTCCGACTCGATGAGACCGGTCAGGATGCGGCGCCGCTCCTGGGGTGAACGATCGTGCCCCCGCAGGTGCTGCCGCAAGCGAGCGAGCACGACCAGCGCGCGCTCGTATTCAGGGCCCAACCCGCTCTCGAGGTCCTGGCGCAGCCGCCGAGCTAGCGCTGGACTTCCGCCGCCGGTTGACACAGCGATGGTCAAGTCGCCGCGCGTCGCTATGGCCGGCACGATGAACGTGCACCACTGCGGCCGATCGACGACGTTTAGCAACACCCCGCCTTCCTGCGCTTCGCGCGCGATGCTCGCATGAAGGGTCTCGTCGTCGGTGGCCGCATACGCCAGAAACGCTCCCCGCAGGTCCCCCGGGCGATACGCGCGCGGCCGATGTGCGATGCGGCCGCCGGCCGCGAGAGCCTCCAGCCCCGGTGTGACGGTCGGGCTGACCACGGCCACGCGCGCCCCGGCGTCGAGCAAGGCCCTGACTTTCCGCTCCGCAACCTCACCTCCGCCAATCACCACACACGAGCGCCCCTCTACCCGGAGGAAGGCGGGATAGTACTTCATCGATACGATGCTAGCACAGCGGTCACGGCCCGGGAAATCTGTGTCATTACACCGTTCGCTTTCCTCGCACGACGCGAGCATCTGGATGCGCCAACTGAACTTTCCTCTCGCGAAGGCGGGGAGCGGAAAACCAGCTCGCTCCGTTCCCACCGTCCGCACCTGATGCGGGGCTGGCGCCCCTGCGCCCCACCGAGGGGAAAACCATCCGGGCCTGGTTT
>JBBITY010000276.1:0-4935 GCA_037440565.1 Desulfurellales bacterium | reverse complement strand
ACCGCGTTCCTCCCTTGCGGAAGGACCGCACCGCGCCACGGCGCGGCGCAGTGTAGCTCGCGCGCCGTGATTCGACCCATCGCAGAACATTACAAATGCGTAATGTTGGCAGTGGGCAGCAGGCGTTACACTTGCCGCTGTGTGAACCACCCGACCGGACCGGCGCCGACCACCCAGGGAACCCAGCCGCCACCGGCGCAGCCGCCGAGCGCCAACGTGGCCCCGCCGGTCAGGAACATAAGCCGAATCAGTTTCGACCTCAACATGTTCTGCACTCCTTGGTCGCAGTGGGTGAGTGCGCCCCCGGCTCCGCCGCGCCTGCCGGAGCCCGTCACGATCCGTACAACTGGCAACGAAGATTGATCGACGCGAGCTTTCCGCACGGTGACACGTACATGACAGTTTGATCATGTTGGAGAAACCCTGAGACGAGCGGTGGTCTGTCGACTCAAGCGGCGAATTGGTGGGTACGCCGTGCACTGGTGGACGACCGCCTCTGACGGCTTTGGTCCGATTGGCGCTTTGGGTCATCAAATCGATCACGGCAGGTGAAATGGCGTCGGCCACCACGGTTGCGTGCGGCAATAAGCGAGCAGATCAATCGCGGCGCCGAGCGCGATAAGGCCGAACGTCCGGGCATATTCGCGCAGGAACGCGCCGCCCTTGATTTCGATCACGCCGGGTGGCGCGATGCTCAGCGTGCGGGGAAGAAACCGAGGCGTTGCCGCCGTGTATTCACGGTATTCGTCTCCGAAGCAATCCAGCGCATGTTGTTCCTCGGACGGCACAACGGCGAAGGCGTACACGATCGCGAGCAGGCAAGCTGCGGCCAGCACCGACGCGCTGAGCAGAAAGATCGCGAGTGACACCAGGATCAAGAATGAAGCAGCGTACAACGGATGTCGGCACAGCGCGTATGGGCCGCTCGTTACCAGCTCAACGCTCTTCCGCCCGCCGATATAGAGCGTGGCCCACAGCCGCAGGAAGATTCCCGCTCCCAGTACAATCCAGGCCCCGAAATCGCCCAGCACGTCGTACCACGCGCCCTCACCCACCCAGGGCGCGCTGAAGACCGCCCCGGCGCAGACCGGCCAAAGCACCAGCGCGCTGACGACACCGCGCCAGCGAAATACGCCTCGACCCATTCTCGCCAACCTACGCCTCCCGGAGAGCTGCACGAATCATCCGGGCAGGACCGTTGCAGCACCGTTTCGAGCGTATGACAAATCGTTTATCGAATCCGCGGCGGTTGACGCTGCCCCACGGCGGCGCGATGCTGTTGCTGGAGGCGATCCGTGAGAGCGCTTGTCGTTTAGGACGATGGTCGGATTTCGCGGTTCATCGAAAAGGGGCTGCGCGAGGCGTCCTACGTCGTGGAACTGGCAGACAACGGAGAAACCGGACTGCGCCTCGCACTCGGCGGCGGATACGATGCGATCGTGCTAGACCTGATGCTGCCTGGGCGCGACGGCTTCAGCGTGTTGCGCAGCATTCGCCAAGCGGGCGTCGCCACGCCTGTGATCTGCCTGACGGCCCGAGACGGCGTCGACGACCGGGTCCGCGGCCTGGACCTGGGCGCCGACGACTACCTCGCCAAGCCCTTCAGCTTCGCTGAGCTCCTCGCCCGCCTGCGCGCCCTGTTGCGCCGGGGCGCGGCGCTGGCGAGCAACACGATCGTCGTCGCCGATCTCACCATCGACATTGTCAGCCGCCGAGTCGAGCGCGGCGGACGGCGGGTTGATCTCTCCGCTCGGGAGTTCGCACTGATCGAATGCCTGGGCCGAAGCGCTGGACAGGTGCTTTCACGCGCCATGTTGCTCGAGCGCGTCTGGGACATGAATCAGGATCCCATGACCAACGTGATCGACGTTCACATCAACCGCCTGCGCCGCAAAGTGGACCACGGCTTCGGTCGACCGTTGATCCACACCATTCGCGGCGTGGGCTACGTGCTGCGTGAGGAAAGCGAGTGACGGCGTGTTTCGCACCCTCGGCGCACGACTGACAGCGCTCGCGACGGGAATCACGCTCGCCGTCTCGTTGTTGGTTTGCGCTACGCTCTATCTTGGCATCCGGTACTCGCTTTACCGCGAAGTCGACGCATTCCTTGCCGGCGAGGTGATGGAGTTTCGGGCGATTTTGTCCGCTGCGAGGGGCAATCTAAGCGACGTGCAACAACGCGTTCGGGCCGAACTTGGCAGCCGCCAGCGTGGCGATCTGACGTTCCGACTGCTCGATGCCGGTGGCCGAGTACTGCTGACGAGTGATCCGTCCAATGGCCTTCCCGATCCGTGGCCGGTTCCCGCGCGTCAAGCCGCTGACATGCTGATTCGCACCGAATCCGGCTCAACGCTTGCGGCACACACGCGGACCAGCAGCCAGTGGATCGAAACGGATGGCGTGACGCGCATCGTTCAGGCCACATATCTCCTGGACCAGGTGAACGCCTCGCTCAACCGGTTTCTTCAGATTTGCGGCGCGGCTCTGGCTGGGGCCGCTGCGCTCGCTGTCGTGGGTGGCCGAATCCTCGCGGCGCGAAGCCTACAACCGGTCTCCAAGATGGTGTCGGCAGCTCGAAAGATCAGCGTGGAGAACCTCCGTCAGCGGTTGGACCGTACCGAAGCCGGCGACGAGCTGGACGTACTCGCCGCGACGTTCAACGAGATGTTCGAACGGCTCGAACGGCAGGTGTCGAAGTTACGCCAGTTTACGGCGGATGCCGCGCACGAGCTCCGCACGCCACTTGCCGCGCTCCGTGGAAGCGCCGAAGTAGTGCTGTCAGGCAAGCACTCCCTCGACGAACTGCATACCGTCATCGCCGAAAGCATCGAGGAATACGATCGTCTCGCGCGCATCGCCGACGACCTGCTCTTGCTCGCCCGCGCTGACGCCGGCCAGGAATTCGTCCGCCGCTCGAAAATGCGCCTCGATGTGGCACTTGGCGATGTCGTGGACCTGTTCGCGCCGCTCGCGGACGAGCGCGGGATCAGCCTGCGGTGTGCCACCGACGAGGAGGTCTGGGTCGAAGGCGATGACGGGAGGCTGCGGCAGATGGTCGGGAATCTTCTCGACAACGCCATCAAGCACACGCCGACGGGTGGCCGCGTTGACGTGCATCTTGCCGCGCCAAACGGAACGGTGGAGCTGACCGTCCGCGACACCGGCACCGGCATCCCGCCGGAACATCTGCCACACGTATTCGATCGCTTCTATCGAGCCGATCGCGCCCGCACCCGCGAGGGCGGCGCCGGTCTAGGGTTGGCGATATCGCGAACCATCGCGGAAGCCCATTGTGGCACGATCAAGCTCACGAGTACGGTGGGAAAAGGAACCAGTGTTTGCGTCAAACTTCAAGCGGTCACCGGAGCGCGCGAATAGTTCGGCGACGCCGCTGCACAGTTCGGCGGGCCCAGCAGTGGGCTTGCGGCGGAGGATTTCGACCTGGGCTTTCAGGAACCGGATACAGGGGTCGTGTCGGGCCGACGCGCCGTTTGAACCTCAAGGCAATGATCGCCGGACGTGAGCGATGAACAGCCTCCGATATTTTGGGCCCGCTCTGGCGACCCGCCAACCGACGCTCGGCCCCGGCGCCGCGCTCTCGACCGACGGTCGCGCGTCTCATGACCCCGCCCGACCGATTTCCATGTCGGATTTCCTCCCCCTGGCCTGCTTCCCAAGATCTGATCCAGGTGTTATCCGGTATTATCCCGTCTCATTCACGGCGCTGGAGGATCGCCGGGAGAGGAGGGAGCGCGGGGACGTGAAGCGGACATGAGCGGGCTTCTCGGCGTGTCCGGTGCGACACGTCCCCCTTTCCGCCATGCCGCCACGGGAGCCGGGGTGGCTGGGGCTCGGCTTGCAGGCGATTACGGCGCGCGGGGCCGTGCGGTGGGGGTCTGCGGCATCAGCGTGGCGAGGAAGCGGGCCAAGCCTTGCCAGTAGTACGCCGCGATGTCGTTGATTACGACCACCGCGCGGCGGGCGCGCAACAACACGCGGGCCGGTGCCTTGAGCAGGTGCTCGCGGAAGCTGCGGATCGTCCAGCCGGTGCGGGTGGTCTGCGCGAGTCCTTCCCGCCCGACGTTGGCCAGTTGAACGCCAACGCGCGCAGCGCGAGCGACGTTTCGTTGCAGGCAAAGGCGTTGCGTGAGGGATAGCGCCGCGCCGGCGGGTGGCCGCGGTCGTGCGTGTTGATCCGCGGACTGGACGACAACGCCGGATCGAAAGCGTCCCTGAACTCGCCCAGGTGACTCTCGAACGTGCCGCGCTGGCGGTAGTGCTCCAAGAGCGCTGCCGCGTTCCTTTGGTCAATCGTCCAGCTCCTGACCAAAAAGAACCACTCCAGGAACAGTTCGCGTGTGACCTCCCGCACCACGCCCACGACGCGCCACGGCTGCGACCAGCTTTCGGCCTGATCGTCGAACTCGTAGAGCCACAGCCGCGGCTCGAGTGGCGGCGGGCCGGGGGGACGATGCACATACGGTTCGATCATCCGTTCCAGTACCGCGTTGTTGTTGAGGCGGACAACGTAGGGCTTGCGGCGGGCTTCCAGGCCGGACAGCAGCGCTTCCTCGGGGAAGCCGGCATCGCCCCGCACATCGCTGACCCGGCACAGTTGGGCTTCGACACGCGCCAGCAGGTCGAAGAGGCACGCGGTGGCTTCGTGGTTGGTGTGGACCTGGTCTTCCCGCAACGTCATATCCAGCCAGTCGTCGGTGGGCGCGAACTGCGCAGCCCGCGGGTGGCAGCAAACCGTCTGGTAGTGGCCGTTGTAAGCCGCATCGGGTTGGTTCCCGTGATGCGCGACGACGTACGAACCGATGTCCAGCGTGCCCGCACGCAGCCGGCGGAGATCGTCGCCGTTCCGCGCGGCAGGCCTGCGCCGGGCGTGCACGTGGCGTTTGGCGCTTTCGAGCAGACTGCGGCGCAGCATGC
>JBBITY010000275.1:0-4942 GCA_037440565.1 Desulfurellales bacterium | reverse complement strand
CGGCGTGTTGATGATCAGGTTGCGGTCGCCCCAGCGCCGCGCGCTCGGAGTCATGGCAATGTCGAACACGCCGAACGTCAGCACGGCGCCGGAGAAGCCGGTGAAGCGATGCCGATCGCGCATGCGCAGCAGCGTCACCGCGGCAAGGTTGGCGCCCGCCGATTCGCCGCCGATCAGCAGTCGATCCGTACCGAACTGGCGCTTCGCCTGTGCCGCCAGCCACACGGCCGCGGCCTCGCAATCGTCGGGACCGGCAGGGTACGGGTGTTCCGGAGCCAGGCGGTAGTCGACGCTCACGACGGCGACCTGGCACTGCGTGGCCAGCGCCGCCAGCCGCACGTCCTGATGATGGGCGCGCCCGAGCATGAACCCGCCGCCGTGGATGTGCAGGTAGACGCCGCTCACCGTCTCGGGCACGAACTGGCGCACGGTGATCTCGCCGGCGGGTCCATGAATGCGCCGCTCCGTCGCCCAGTCGACGCGCACGATCGGCCCGAAAATGCTGGCGCCCGACTCGCGCGCATCGCGAATCACCTGCGGCGGCAGCTCGTTGATCGGCGGCTGCGTGGCAATCAGCCGTTCGATGGCGTCGTTGAACGCCGCCGTCTCCGCGTCGACCGCTGCGGGACCGAACATCGCCGGATCCAGCGCCATCGTCTCCTCCCACGACGGGGGCGATTCATAGCAGACGCGATCGCCGCTTTGAAAATCGTATGGGTCTCTTCTCCAAGCGCCTTTTGCGCCTCTTGCCGCTGCACCGCCCCCGGTTTCGCCGTCACAATGCTGTAGCTGGCGGCATGGCTCCGTCGCTCAACAGCCACGTAAAGGAGCCCCCTCGGATGGCCGCGCAGACACCACTCTCGAGGAACGGGGCATTGCTCCACCCGATTTGATGTTCTCGCCGACACGCGTTACAAGGGTTCCGGCGATGCACTTCCCGCGCTTCATGCGGCGTGTCAACCGGGTGTTCACAAACCCCATCATGGGTACCTTCGCCTGGCTGATCCCACCCTTGGCGGTGGTCCACCACGTCGGGCGCAAGAGTGGGCGGCAGTACCGCACGCCGGTCGTGGCCTTCCGCGGCGCCGCAACCTTCGTGATCCCTATGACGTACGGCCGCGACGTGGACTGGGCCCGCAACATCGTCCGCGCGCGCGGCTGTCGGCTCGAACAGATGGGCCGGGCGTTTGCGCTTCGCAACCCGCGCATCGTGGCTTTCAAGGCCGCCGCGCCGTATCTTCCCGCCGCTGTCCGCCCCGCCTTGAGGGCCGCGAACTTCCCGGGCTATGTCCTGCTCGACCGCGAGGCCGAGCGCTCAGGCCGCGCCCGAAGATAGCGGCGCCAGCAGGCGCATGCCTTTCTCGTCAAGCACCTGAGTCAGGTAAGATCGCCGGAAAAATAACTGAACCGCCCCGCCCCACCGGCGATTCAGGCGGTGCCGTGCTTGGTCTCCATGCGTTCGCCGATGCCCCTCGGGAACCGCATCGCCACCGTACCGCTTGACAACTACCCCCCCGCGACAGTAACCAAACAAACGTTTGGTCACTCTGAGCCAACACCATGCACGGGGGGCGCCCATGGAAAAAACCAATTACGACGCGATTGTGATCGGAAGCGGTCCGGGGGGCGGATCCTGCGCCACGCTCCTGCAGAAGCGGGGCATTCAGACCTTGCTCATCGAGAAGAACAGCTTCCTCGGCGGCAAGATGGTCAGCGTCAAGAAGGACGGGTATGCGTACGACCTGTTCCCGCACGGCCAGGTTCCGATGCGCCAGCCGGCTTTCGAGACGATCTTCAACGAGCTCGGGGTAGGCGACGAGTTTCAGCCCGCACTGCGGCCTGACGACACGCGCGACGTGGTCAAGATCTGTTACCGCCGCAGGGACTGGACAAACTACAAGCGCCTCTCCCAACCGCAGGCCATGGCTGACCCTGCCCCCTTCTTCCGGCTGTGGGAAATCGGCGTGGAGGACCAGCAAAAAACCATCGCCCTCATGACCGAGATCGCGACGATGCCCGAGGAGAAGCTGGACGAGCTCGACAACGTCAGCATGCACGAGTTCCTCTCCCGGCGCGACGTTCCCTACCCCCTGTACAGCTACATGGCGTTCCACGCCAATGCGTCGCTCGCCGAGCCCATCGATCTGGTGGCCGCCTCGGAGCAGATCCGCATCCTCAAGCACATCATGCTGCAAGGCGGCGGCGGGCAGTACAAAGGCGGCTTCGGCATGCTCGCCGAGGTCATGGTGCGCGAGTTCGAGAAGAATGGCGGCGACCTCATGCGCAGCACCAAGGTGGAGAAGATTCTCGTCGAGGACGGCGCCGTGACCGGCGTGGTCACCGCGAAGGGAACGTTCAAGGCCCCGGTGGTGGTCAGCAGCGCGGGCATCCAGCCGACGGTGCTGAAGCTGGTCGGCGAGCAGCATTTCGACCGCAGCTACGTGAACTACATCAAGGGACTGGCACCGGGCTGGGGCTTCACCAGCATCCGCTACTTCCTGAAAAAGCCCGTGATGGACGTCGCCATGTACGTCGCGTACTCCGACGATAGCTGGTGGAACATGGAGCGCTTCCGCCGGGTAAAGGAGGGTCACATCCCCGACGAGGTCATTCTCTTCATGTGCAACCACTCGTTCTACGACGCGGAGGCTGCACCGCCCGGCAAACAGGTCCTCGTTTCCGGCACGATTTGCTCGCCTAACCCCGACGCCGAGGAAATCGGGGCGTTGTGGAAGCGAATGGACGATCAGATGGTCAAGCTCTTCCCGGAGATCTGGGAGGCGACGGAACGGCGCGAATACGCCGGGCCGAGAGAGATCAGCACCATGACGCGCGACAGCGTCCTGCCCGGCCAAGGCGGCGAGTGTGTCGGTTTGGGGCAGATCGTCGGCCAGTGCGGCAAGATGAAGCCCAACCCTGCAGCACCCATTCGTGGCCTGTATTACGCCGGGGCCGACGCCGGCGGTGCCGGCATGGGCACGCACCAAGCCGCCTGCTCCGGAATCGAAGTCGCGCGCTTGGTCGCGCACTACCTCAACAAGCGCCTCAAGACCCAGTAGGCGTCGCGATCGCCAGGAAGGCGAAACGGGGTGTGAGATGGCCGATGCATCGTACGACGTGATCGTGGTCGGGGCCGGCTTTGGCGGCACCGCCTGCGCGGGCTTGCTCGCGAAGCGCGGACTCAAGGTCTTGCTGGTGGAGAAGAACGCCCGAGCAGGCGGCAAGGCGATGAGTCTTTCCAAGAACGGGTTCACTTACACGGCCTGGGTGGTCATCGGCGCGCCGGTGATCGGGAATCTCTACGAGGCGGTGGCCAAAGAGCTGGGGGTGGAGGATCTCATGGAGTTGGTCGCCCCCGGCACGCAGGGAAGCATCTACAAGACTCCCTCCGGCAAGTACGCCCGCCTGCCGGACATGCCCGTCGGACAGACGGACCCCAACGCCATCTTCGACTGGTTGGAGGTGAGACAGGAAGACCGCGAGGCGGCCCTGATGTTCTTCGCGCACCTGACCACGATGCCTCCTGAAGAGATCACCCAGCTCCACGACATCAGCTTTCACGACTGGATCAGCCGTCACCACATCCCGCGCTCGCTGTACGCCTTTCTGGTCAGCCTGTGCTGCGATGGCATGTTCATGGTGCCGGCGGATCTGCTCGAAGCGGCCGAGGCGATCAAGAGCTTGCAGGACATGTTCCTCCGCCATGGCGGCATGTTTTGCCACGGCGGCTTCGGCCGTGTGGCCGAGGCGTACTGCGAGGCCGTGCGGCGCTGCGGCGGCACGGTCCTCATGAAGGCGAAGACGGAAAAAATCACCGTGACGAACGGCCGCGTCACCGGTGTGGTCACGAGCCAGGGCACCTTTACCGCACCGATCGTGGTCAGCAACGCGGGCTTGCAGCCGACGGTGCTCAAGCTGGTGGGTGAGGAGCACTTCGGACCCGACTACGTGCAATATGCGAAGCGCCTGCTGCCCTCATGGGCGCTACTCGGCCACCGATACTTCCTGCGCAAGAAGGTGACCGACGCGCCGTATGGAGTCGTCTTCTCGGACGACAGCCCGTGGAGCCTCGAGCGGCTCACCAAGGCGGGCGCCGGCCAGGCGTCGCGTGAGGGGGTGGTCTACTTCGAGGTGCCGTCGAACTACGATCCTGCCGCCGCGCCGGAGGGCAAGCAGATCATGCTCACGGGGTCGTTCTGTCCGCCGAGCCCGCAGATGACGCCAGAGGAGATCGCGGCCTGGGCAAACGCCGGCGAAGCAATCATCTTCAAAGCCTTTCCCGAGCTGGAGGGTGCGATCGAGGACAAGGAGCTGTACACGCCGCGCGACGTCTCCAACCTCACGCGCGAGTCCGTCCTCCCGGGCCACGGCGGCGAGACGATCGGGCTCGGGCAAGTGGTGGGCCAGTGCGGCCCCAAGAAACCGTCCATCCAAGCCCCCATTCGCGGCCTCTTCTTCGTCGGCTGTGACGCTGGCGGCACCGGAGTGGGAACCCAGCAAGCGATCGAATCTGGGATGCACGTCGCGGACGCGGTGCTGAAATATCATCAGGAGTCGAAGCGCGCGGCCTAGACCATGAAGCTGTTCGAGCGCGCCCGAATCGGGAGCGTCGAGTTCAAGAACCGCATCGCCATGGCTCCGATGGGCACCGCCGGGTTGGCGGATGCCGATCAAGGGTACTCGCGCCGGCTCATCGATTTCTATGCCGCGCGGGCCAAGGGCGGCACCGGGATGATCATCACCGGCGCCGCCATCACCAACACGCGGCTGGAAGGCGGCCTCGCGCACGTCCTGCCGCGGCTCGATGGCCCGCGGTACATCTCGCGTTTGAGCGAGCTGTGCGACGCCGTCCATCACTACGGGTCCAAGCTCGTGCTGCAGATGAGCGCCGGCTTCGGCCGCGTGAACTACCTGCTCGGCAATCCCATTCCGCCGATCTCCG
>JBBITY010000274.1:0-4964 GCA_037440565.1 Desulfurellales bacterium | reverse complement strand
GCCGACGAGAGCGCCGATTGGCGGCTCGTCGCGCAGACGCTGGCACGGGCCCGCCGCGAGTGGCGGCTGTACGCGCCGGTGGACCAGGAAATCGCGGCAACGCTGCAAGCCCGGTTCAAGGCCGCCGTCGACGAGCTCGGCGGCAGGCTCGACGCGGAATACGCCCGCAACGTCGAGGCGAAGCGCCGCCTGATCGCGCGCGCCGAGGCGCTGCTCGGCCTCGGCGACGTCCGCGAGGCGATCAACGCTGCAAAGGAGCTGCAGCGCAGCTGGAAGACCACCGGCATCGTGCCGCGCGATCAGGACGGCGCGCTCTGGGAGGAGTTCCGCCGTCACTGCAATGCCGTGTTCGAGCGCAGCGCGCAGGAGGCCGCGGCCTACTCCGCCGCCCTGGCTGCGAACACGGAGCGCGCCGTGGCCCTGATCAGCGAGCTCGGCCGCATCGCGACGCTTCACGACGACGCGCTGCGGGAGGCCGTGAAGGGCCTGGAAGCCATGCAGGAGGAATTCGACGGGCTCGACCTGCCGCGCCAGCAGGCTCGCGACCTGCGCCAGCGTTTCCAGCAGGCGCTCGCACACTGCTCCGAGGCCGTGCTGCAGGATCGGACGCGCGCTGCGGAGCGCGCGTGGTCCGCGCTCTTCGGGACCGCGGGCGCGATCCGCAACTTTGCCTGGGCGCGGGCCAGTGGCGAGCCCGACGATCGTCTCGAGGCCTTGCGGGCTGCGGCCACGACCGCCGTCGCCAACCTCGGCTCCGCGCCGAAATTCGCCCGCACGACGCTCGAGAAGCGGTGGGCGACGGTTGCGGCCGGGGAACCGCCCTCGGATCCGGCCGCGAACGAGTCGGCACTGCGGCTGCTGTGCATCCGGGCGGAACTCGCCACCGGTCGGGCGACGCCGCCCGAGGACGAGGAGCGGCGTCGGGAGTACCGACTGCGGCGGCTCGTCGAGTCGCGCACCCTGGGCGCCGATGCGGCGCCGGAAGACCTGAACGACCTGGCGCTCGAGTGGCTGGTCGTCGGACCGGTGGCGCCGGAGGTGGAAGCGGCGCTGCGCGCGCGCTTCGAGCAGTGCCGGACATCGACCCCGCACACGCGCGCCGCGTATCCGGCCGGACCGGCCGAGGGCTGAGCGCGCTAGCGGTGCTGCTGGCGCGTCAGGTATTGCACCAGCGCCTTCAGGTCCTCGTCGCTCACTTCGGTCGGCCTGAACATCGGCATCGAGCCGATCCCGTGGCGGACGACATGGGTAATGAGCTCAGGACGCAGATCGGTGCGCTGCTCGAGCAACGCCGGCACGGTGCCGTGGTATCGCAGCTCCAGCGCCCGCGTACCCGGCATCGGGTCGAGCCGGAAGAGTGCCGGCTTCGTGTCCCTGGGATAATCGCCGTGGCACGCCTGGCAGCGCGCGATGAACACTTCCCGCCCGCGGGCGACCGCCGCGTCCTGGATCGTCTGGTCCGCCGTGGTCCCGACCCGCGACCATGACGAGCCCGGCGAATTCGTCGAATCGGCCAGCGCACGCGGCGCGCCGGCTGCACCGGTCACGCCGATGAGGGTGAGGAGCACGAGCGTCCGGGCGCTGTTCATGAACGCTCCCGGCGCAGCGCTCGCGGCCAGATCCCGTACCGCCCCGGCGAGAGAATCCCCTTCGGATCGAGCGCGTCCTTCAGCGTCTCGTGCACCCGCAGCAGTGCATTGTCGTTGAAGGAATAGGTGCTCATAACGTCGTCCATGAACGCGGCGTGGGCGCGATAGATGCCCCAGCCACGCCCGGCGGCCAGGCGGATCAGCTGCCGGTACATGCGGCGCAACCGGGCGTTCTCCCGCGGGTCCTCGGTCAGCCACAGGCCCTGGAAGAGAATGAAGGAGCGCCAGTGGTAGGACATCGCGAAGCCGAGCTTCTGCGGGAGACCGGCACGCCGGAACGCCTGGGCAAAGACTTTCTGCGCATCGAGCAGCGCCTCGCCGGAGAACGGGATTATCGGCGAGACGTCCAGGTGCCCGCTGTTGCCTCTCACGGAGGAGAACACCGCGAGGCTCGGAATGCCGACCACGGCCGGATCCGCAACGGCATCGACCTGCTCGTCGGTGAGCGGGAAGCGCGTGAGATCCCCGTCCTCGAGCTGCACGTCGCGGATTTCCGCCAGGCGGCCCTTGACGTGATTCCACTGCGCCTCGATCACCGGCACGGGGCCGTAGAAGCGCAGCTCCGTCTGCCAGAAGTGCGGATAGCGGGAGGCCGCGTAGTCGTCCCACTCCTGCGCGGAACCGCCGTCGGGCCTGTCCAGCAGGGCCGCCTTGGCCTCATCGAGCGCGCCGAGGAATGGCGGCGACAGGATCGGGAGCTGGCAATTGAGCAGCCCCGAGTATGAGAGGTTCGCGAGGATGCGGACCAGCGGCTTGATGTCGTCGTGCCGGCGGCAGCGGATGTGCCCGACCAGGGTCGCCTCGGGCTCCGGCATGAGCCAGAATCCCATCTTGGTCACGATGCCGAAATTCGATTGCGAGAACATGCCGTCGATGAACGGGCCGGCGCCGTAGCGAAACTGCTGCCAGGTCTGCGCGGCCGGCAGCGCGCCCATGCCGGTGCGGAAGAGCTCGCCGTTCGCGAGCACTACTTCCATGCCGCAATGGGCGTCGTAGTGATCGCGGTACGGCAACTGCGTGCGGCCGGCTCCATGGTCGAGCGCGTTGCCGATCAGGCTGCCCCAGCCGGGGTCCGGGACGTCCACCCACAGCTTCATGCCGCGCTGGCGGATGAATCGATACAGATCGAAATAGGTCACGCCCGGCTCGACGAGCGCATACGCGTTCTCCTCGCTCACCTCGATGATCCGGTCCAGCCGCTTGAGGTCGAGGACGACGCTGCCCGAATACACCGGCGCCGAGCCGCCGTACGCCAGATTCCGGCCGCAGGAGATCGTGTAGAGGGGAATCGAATGATGGTTCGCGATCCGGACGATCTGCTGCACCTCTTCCACGCTGGCGGGCGCGACCGCGGCGGACGCCACTTTCTCGTCGGGCTCGTTCCTGAAGGGCGAGTAGGCATCGCGGTAGGTCGCGACGTCCTCGGCCTGCGTGAAGACCCACTGCGCTCCGACGATGGCCGCGAACTCGCGCAACGCTGCGGAAAATGTCGCTGCTGGAATGCCCGGCGGGGGCTGCATACGGCTGCTCCCTCTTGGTTCCCCGATGTTCACTGCAACGGTGGCCAGCGTCAACCAACCCGTCGCGACAGCCCGCGACGAAGTCGCTACCGATTCGCACCCTGCACGTCATGCCTGGTCCGCCGAGGCGCCCAGGACGCCGACGGCGCCGATCTCCAGGTCCGCCGCCCACGCCCGGTATCACGCGCGCTCGACGTTTCGACGCTATCCAAGTACGATATCGATAATCGGTAACGTAGAGAATCGAATGACAGCGGCAGATCGCGATCTCTATTCGGGTTTGATCCGGCTGCACGTACTGCATCATGCGGCGGAAGAACCAGTTTACGGGCAAGGCATGATCGATGAGCTGCGTCGCCACGGCTACCGGATCGGCCCGGGCACGTTGTATCCGATCCTGCACGGGCTGGAGGCCAAGGGCTATCTGAGCTGCAAGCCGGTGCAGTCCGGCCGGACGATCCGCAAGGTCTATGCGATCACGCCGCGCGGGCGCCGTGCGCTCGCGGCAGCGCGTGACAAGGTGCGGGAATTGTTCGGTGAACTGATCGAAGGGTAGCGGGCAACGAATCCGGAGGTTGTCATGAACTTCAGGCTCTGGCTGTCGACGCGGGAGTCGGGATGGACTCTCCTGGTGAGGTTGATGGTGGGCCTCGTCGTGTTCTTCCCGGAGGGGCTGCAAAAGCTGCTGTTTCCGGCGCTTCTCGGCGCGGGTCGCTTTGCCAAGATCGGCATCCCGTGGCCGGATCTCCTCGGCCCCTTCGTCGGAATCATGGAGACCCTGTGCGGAGCGCTGCTCATCGTGGGTCTGCTGACGCGGTTGGCTGCGATACCGCTGATCATCATCATGCTGGTCGCGCTGGTGTCCACCAAGCTGCCCATGCTGCTGGGTCGGGACGTGTGGATCTTCAACGTGCCGCAGATGAGTCGTTACGGCCTGTGGAGCATGCTGCACGAGGCGCGGGTGGATCTCGACATGCTGTTGGGATGTGTCTATCTGCTGGTCGTGGGCGGCGGGGCGTGGTCGCTCGATGCCCGTTTCGCGGCAAGCGCGCCGGGCGATTCCGCGCCAGCGCACCGTTCTTTCAACCTCTGAATCGGTCCGGTCGGGAGTCGGGACGATGAGCAATCTGCTGCGGCTTCTGCTGCTCGCAACGATCATGGCGGCTGCCGCGACAGGCTCCGCCGCAGCGGGGGCTGCAGAGCCTGAACGCCCCACAGCACCGCAGGGCTACACACCGGGACTCGGTGAAATCATGACTGCGATACAGTTGCGGCACGCGAAACTGTGGTTTGCGGGCCAGGCAGGGAACTGGCAACTCGCAGCCTATGAAGTCGACGAACTGAGGGAGGCCTTCGAAGACGCGGTACGGTACCAGCCCGATTTCGACGGCAAGCCGATTGCGATGCTGGTTCCCGCGGTTACCTCCGAGCCTCTCACACAACTGGCCCGCGCGATTGACGCCAGGAGTCCGGGACGCTTCGCCACGGCCTTCGATCGCCTGTCGCAGGCCTGCACGACCTGCCATCAGGCTACCGACCACGGATTCATCATGATCCAGCGCCCATTGCAGCCGCCATTGACCAATCAGCGCTTTGACATTCCATCGAAGCCGTAAACGTGCAAAGGCCGGATGCGGAATCGCGTGGCGCGAGCCCCGGCAGTACTCTGCTGGGGCAGGTCCTGCTGGCATTCCTGAAGCTTGGATTCACTTCCTTCGGCGGGCCGATCGCGCATCTGGGATACTTCAGGGACGAGTTCGTTACCCGGCGCAAGTGGATCAGCGAGAGACCTTTC
>JBBITY010000273.1:0-4998 GCA_037440565.1 Desulfurellales bacterium | reverse complement strand
CCGCCGTACGCGGAGCGGCCCCGGCGGCCGTGGCTGCCGCTGCCCGTGCCGGCGATACCGAAGCGCTCGAACGCCTCCTGGGAGGCGGGGCAGACGTCAACAGCCGGGATGTCGGGCAACGCACCGCGCTGATGATTGCGGCCGCCAGCGGCCAGCTCCGTGCGGTAGACACGCTGCTCGCAAGAGGCGCTGACCCGAATGCCCGCGACGAGGCTGGCGCCACCGCGCTCATGCTTGCGGCGGGGCGCGGCGACCCCGCCACGGTCAGGTCGCTGATTCAGCACGGCGCCGACGTGAACGCTGCAAACCCCGCCGGTTGGACAGCACTGATGGCGGCCGCCTGGGCCGGCGGCACGGAGGTCGCCGAAGCGCTGCTCGCGGCGGGAGCTACGGTCGACGCCCGCGACCAGTGGGGTCGGACCGCGCTGCTGGGTGCGGCCGGCAACGGGCACCTCGACATCGTGAAGGCCTTGCTCGACCGTGGGGCGGCAGTCGATGCGGAGGACAACGGCGGGGTGACACCCATGATGGCCAGTGCCTTCAACGGACACACCGCCGTGGTCGAGCACTTGCTCGCGCGCGGCGCGAACGTGGAAGCGCGGAACAGGGACGGGTGGACCCCCCTCATTGCCGCCGCCCGTAGCGGCCAGAACGCGATGGTAAAGTTGCTCCTCGAGCGGGGCGCCGATGTAAACGCACGGCGCAACGACGGCACCGATGCGCTGATGACGGCGGCAGAGGACGACTACTCGGACGCAGTAGCGGTGCTGATCGCACATGGCGCAAGCCCCAGCGCCAGGAACAGTCAGGGCGAGACCGCACTGGAAATTGCACGGGGGTGGGATCACGAGGATACCGTCGAGGTGCTCGAACAAGCGCAGCGGGATCGCCCGGCAGCGCCGGGTGGGGAGAAGCTGGTCCAGCGCAAGCGATAGCAGGGAGCTTCTGCGCTGTCGACCGTTACGTGCGAGCGCACCCCGGGACCGTTGTATCGTGTTGCCCAGTGGTTTGATCACCCTCCTCACCGACTTTGGGATCCAGGACGCCTACGTCGGCGTCATGAAGGGCGTGATTCTCAGCGTGAATCCCGCCGCTCGCATCGTCGACCTGACGCACGAAGTGCCGCCTCAGGACGTGATCAAAGGCGCGTTCCTGCTGCGGAGCGCCGCCGCGTACTTTCCGGATGGCACCGTGCACGTGGCGGTCGTCGATCCCGGCGTTGGGACCGAGCGCCGGCCGGTGGTGGTGGTCACGAAGCGGGCGTTCCTCGTCGGACCGGACAACGGCTTGCTTACGCCCAGCGCGGCGGTGCTCGGCGTGCGCGAGGTGCGGCGGCTCGAGCAGTCCGAGTTCTTCCGCCACCCGGTCAGCCAAACGTTCCACGGGCGCGACGTTTTCGCGCCGGTTGCGGCGCACCTGGCGGCCGGCGTCTCGCCAGATCGGCTCGGCCCGATCGCGCCGGCGCTCCAGCCACTCTGCTTGCCGGAACCGCGCCGGGAGTGTGGCGCGATTCACGGGGAGGTGTTGTATGTCGACCGCTTCGGCAACCTGATCACCAACGTACCCGCTGCGCAGTTAGCCGCCTATCCCCCCTCTGCGGTTTGCGTTAGTATTGCTGGCGTGTCCATCGCTGCGATCGCCTCTTCGTACGCCGCTGTGCCGCGCGGCGCGCCCCTTGCCGTCATCGGCAGTGCCGGCCTGCTCGAAATCGCCGTGCGCGACGGCAACGCGGCGGAGGAGCTCGGCGCCGGCGTCGGGACGCCGATCACGGTGAGGGGCACCTAGTGTACTGTGCCCCACCGGAACACTCCCCGCACGGCTCGCGTGAAAGGAGGATTCACGAACCGCTTTTACCATCGCACTGGTTTCACTCTCGGTTCACGGGAGGGCCCGATGGACCCGTTTCGCAAGCTGCCGTCGGCCGGTAATTTGTCCCCCGCACCCGATCGACCACTTGCGGTGCGTCCTGCCGCGCGCGGGCCCATGTTGCACGTCGCGTTGTTCGCGGCCACGTTCCTCACGACGGCGACGGCGAGCGCACTCAATCAGGGCGCGGATCTCATTGGCAACCCCGGCGCCATCCGCGTCGGCTTTCCCTTCGCCATTACCGTGATGACCATCCTGCTCTTCCACGAATGCGGGCACTACTTCCTCGCCCGCGCGCACCGGGTCGATGCGACACTGCCGTTCTTCATCCCGGCCCCGCCGTTCTTTCTTATCGGCACCTTCGGGGCATTCATTCGCATCCGCAGCCTGCCCCCCGATCGGCGCGCGCTCTTCGACATTGGCGCTGCCGGTCCGTGGGCCGGCTTCGCGATCTCGGTTCCCGCCGTGATCTTCGGCCTGCAGCTCTCGGACGTGCGTCCGCTCCAGCCGAGCGAAGGGGGGCTGATTCTCGGCGACTCGCTGTTGTTTTCTGCGCTCATTCGGCTCGTGTTGGGCGTCAACCCGGCAGATGCGACCATCCTACTCCACCCTATTGCGCTGGCCGGGTGGTTCGGCTTCTTGGTCACATGCCTCAACTTACTGCCCGTTGGACAACTCGATGGGGGACACGTCGCGTACGCGGTTTTCGGCCGGTTGCATCGCCCGATTTCCCTCGGCGTTTTGACCGCACTGATCGTGATGGGCATCGGCGGCGGCTGGCCCGGCTGGCTGGTGTGGGCCTTGTTGCTCGTGCTGTTGGGGCTCAACCACCCGCGGCCATGGGATCCGACGACGCCATTGGATCGGCGGCGACTCGTGGTGGCGGCGTTCACGCTCGCGATGTTCGTCCTCACCTTCATGCCGGAACCGCTATCCTTCGTGGAGCCGCACCGACCGCCGGCCTTCGAAGGTGAGCGCATACCAGTTGCCGCGCCCGCACCCGCCGCGCACGGCCTGGTCATCCCGTTGTGAAGTGGGCCGCACGGCACGCGGGCGGGGCAAAACGATGAGCAAACGACCGAGTTGGGATGAGTACTTCATGACCATTACGCGCCAGGTGGCGGAGCGTTCCACGTGCCAGCGCGCCAAGGTCGGCGCGGTGATCGTGCGCGACCGCAACATCCTCGCCACGGGATACAACGGCGCCCCCGCCGGCCTGCCGCACTGCCTCGATGTCGGTTGCTTGATCTACCGCTCGCAAACCCCGAGCGGAGAGCTGGAAGAAAACTGCTTTCGCACCATCCACGCGGAGATCAACGCCATCGCGCAGGCGGCAAAGAACGGCGCCGCCATTCGCGATGGGGCCATCTACATCACCCACACCCCCTGCATTCACTGCTTCAAGGTGTTGATCAACACCGGCATCACGCGCATCTGTTACGAGCGCGAATACAAGCTGGCGACGCTGGAGGAGTTCCGCCGCTACGCGCCCCAGGTCGAGCTGGTCCAGGTGCGCATTTCCGCCTGAGGCGGCCGCGTCCCGTTTGGCAACGCCGGGTCGCGGTCAGGTCGAAGCGGCCGCCGCCTCGGCGAGCAGATCTTCGTAGCGGGCGAGGATCTTCCGCACGTAGCGCGTGTCGCGCGCGCGATGCCGCGGCATGCGCGCCACCCGCTGCGGACCCATCTGGTAGGCGGCCAAGGCGACCGATGGATCGCGAAAGCGCGCCTCCAACTGGGCCAGGTAGTGCAGGCCGAGCTGCACGTTGACGGACGGGCGCGTCAGCGTTTCCACGCCGTGCCACGACACGCCGGCTTCGCGCGCCACGGCGCGCGCGGTCGTCGGCAGGACCTGAATCAATCCGACGCTGCCGCGCACGCCGCGCGCAGTCGGCGAACAGGCGCTTTCCACTTCCACCATCGCGAGCACGAAGAGGGGGTCATATCCGTGGCGCTGGCCCTCGTGATGAATTGCGCTGGCAATCTGCGAGCGCTCCGCCTCCGTCAACGACCGCGTGCACCGCGCCAGCGCCGTGCGGATTTGTTCCACTGGGTTCGGCAGTCGCGCCCCGTGCACCGCCGCTGGCACGTGAGGCGCAGCCGCAGGTACGTCAGCGATGGCCCCCGGAGAGAGCGGAACCACGCAAACCGGAAGGAGAACGAGCACCTGGAGGTGGCGCCACCACGCGGCTGCGAACCGGAACGGATGTGCCCAAGGCGCACCGCAGGCGCGCCAGGCTCGACGCAAAACTTGGGCAGGGTAGATCCGCGCAAAATTCCAGCGGGTCATGGGAACGGCGAGGACCCGGGCAACCGCCGGGGTTCGGACTGACGACTGACTAGAACCAAGCATGGATACGCTTTGCCGACAAGCCCTGGACTGGTGAAAAGTTTTTGCACTGACGGTGCCGCTTTCTAATCGTGTGGCGAGGCACCGGTACCGACCATCGAGCGCAGTCCGCGATCCGACGAACGCCGTGCGCGCGCTTGGGCTGTGGCAGCCTGAGTAACGAGAACTGCCGCTTCGGTGCAGCCGGCCTCAGAGCCTGGAAAACAATCGCTCGGGGTGGAGCAATGCTCCACCTCTCAAGTCAAGAGCGGCGCCGGTACAAGTGGGAACGGGGCAGGTTTTAAACCTGCCCCTACGCTCGGGGAGCACAGCTCCCGCCCGTACCCGGATGTGACAAGGTGTCCCGCCGGGATTTTTTCACAGGCTCTCAGTCCTCGTGCGTCGGCCCGCAGTCCTCTTCTTGCATCCACTTGTACGTCGGGTGATTGGTCCACGCCAAGAGGCGGCGGGGGTTCGTGATCACCTTGACGTCGGCCAGGACTTTGGCCTGGCATGCGAGCCGGTACTGTCGTCCTTCCCAACCGATCTTCGCTTCCTCACCCGGCGTCGGCGCCGAAAGCGCCCGCGGCTCGTCGACCTTCACGCGGCAGGTGCCGCACAGCGCGTGACCGCGGCAGTTCAGCAGATTGGATGGGAAGGTGTACAGGTCAATGTCGTTTTGCAGCGCCAGCTCGCGCAGGTCAGTGCCGACCGGGCACTCTACCGAGCGTTTCTGTTTGACGAAATAGACCACTCTTGTCCAAATTAGCCGCGTGACGCCTCGGGCTTGAGAGGGCTTGAGACCG
>JBBITY010000272.1:0-5018 GCA_037440565.1 Desulfurellales bacterium | reverse complement strand
GGGTATCGCTCAACTCGCTTCACGGATGCCCCGGCGGCTTCTCCATGGGCCGCGCGGCGCCGGGGGTTACCTTCTCGATGCCGAGCAGCTCGACCTCGAAGAGCAGTGCCGCACCGCCACTGATTTTCGGCGGCGAGCCGCGGTCGCCATACGCAATGTTCGACGGGCACACGAGCTTGGCCTTGCCGCCGACCTTCATGCGCTGCACGCCTTCGGTCCAGCAGGGGATCACCCGGTTGAGCGGAAAGGTCGCCGGCGTGCCGCGTTCGATCGAGCTGTCGAAGACCGTGCCGTCGCGCAGCGTGCCCTGATAGTGGACCTTCACCGTGTCCGTCGCCGTAGGGCTTTCTCCGTCGCCTTCCTTGAGACTCAAGTAAATGAGGCCTGACTCGGTCTTCACCGCTCCCTTCTCGCCTTCCATCTTCTTGAGGAAAACCTCCGACTCTTTTTTCTCGGCCTCAGCGGCCGCCGCAGCGCGCTTCTGGCCGAATTCCTGAATCTTCGCTTGATACGTCTTCAAATCGACCTTGGTCGGGCGTTTCAGTGCACCGTCGGTGAGGCCGGCCTTGAACACCTCCAGCTCTTCCGCACTGAGGTGGAAGCGCTGCAGGCTCTCGGCGATCGCCAGCCCGATCGCGTACACGGCCTTTTGGTCTTCGGTCTCGACCTTCGGCTCCGCAGCGCACACCGGCAAGGCGGCGCAGGCGAGTGCGGCAACGAGGAAGGCGCGGCTGAAGGTGGTCATAGAGACTCCTTTCTTCGGTTGCAGGGATGGTGAGCGGTGAAACGACCGCGGCACCTTACTCCAAACGGAGCGCGCGTGCCACCGCGGGAAAGAAAAACTGCTGGTCTCCCGGTGCGTCAACTCGCGCGAGCTGGTAGCATCGGCCGCGTGTGAACCCGACGACCGCCTCAAACAGCCGCCCGAGACGCCAGCGCCGCGCGCCGCACGTGGTCGTCCGCGCCTCGCTTTCCACCCTCCTCTTCGTCCGGGCCTCCGCCGTTTCGGCAACCAGCGCCGATGATCTCTGCCCGCCCGCGGCTGACCCGTGCATCGTCTCGACCGCCGTGAACGTCACGGACGGCTCGCTGATCGATGTGGGAACCCGGCAGCTCGTCATTGCCGACAACGGCCGCCTCAGCGTGGGAAGCGGACTCATGACGCTGAGGGCCGGCCGTCTGACCGTCCGAAGCGGCGGCGAACTGCGCGCGCGCAGCACTGAAGCCGACGAGTCCGGCGGCACGATCCGCGTGCAAGCCGGTGCGATCGAAATGGCCGGTGGAATCGATGCGACTGGTGAGCCCGGCGGAGACATTCGCTTGACCAGCCAGGGCGCACTCACGGTGCGCGGCGCGATCAACGCCGACAGCCGGAGCGCGGAGGAAAGTGGCGGCAGCATCACCCTCAGCGGCGCGACCGTCACCCTGGCCGCCCCGCTCCTCGCCCGTGGCGGCCGGGAGGACACCGGAGGGGACATCACCGTCGAGACCGACGGAGACCTCTCCGTCTCGTCCACCATCGATGCGTCCGGTGGAGAGGGCGGTTTCATCGAATTGAAAGCCGGTCTCACGACCACCGGAAACGTCATGCTCGCGGATCGCAGTGCCCTCCGCGCCGATGGCATGGGCGACGGCGGCTCCGGCGGTGAGCTGGACCTTTCCGCCGGCACGGCGACAAATCCGACCGGCTCGATCTTCGCGAACGGCTTGCTCTCCGCCGCCGGCGGTGATGGAGGTTCCATTACCCTGAGCTCGCTGGGTGACATCGTCGCCGCGCGCTCGGGCGCGCTGGTCGCCACTGGCGGCAATCCCCATGGCGATGGGGGCGACGTCGACCTGTCGAGCGACGAGGGCAGCGTCACCATTGCCGCCCGGATCGACGTGGGATCCGGCGCGGACGGCGACGGCGGCTCCATCGCTGTCGACGCGGCCGCGGCGGTCACCCTCACGAGCACCGCCGCCGCCGCTGGCGCGCGCCACGGCGGCAGCGTCGACATGAAGAGCGGCGGCGGACCTCTGCAGATCGGGCGCGGCGCCACGATCGACGCTCGGGCCACCGGCAGTGGGAAGGGTGGCGACATCGCGTTGCGCTCCGGCGGGGACTTGACCATCGACGGATCCCTTTTCAGTGACGGCGGTTCCTCCGGCGGGCTCGGCGGCAGCATCGACTTGACCGCGTGCATCGTGCGGATCAATGCCAGCGGCTCGCTGAGCAGCCTGCAACCGAGCGGCCTCAACCTGGTCACCGGCCGCGACGCGACGGTCGTTGCCGGGCCCGTGCGCGCCGATCCCAGCAGCGGGCGCAACGAGTTCCGCTTCAACAGCGCGGATCGCAATCCGCTCTACCTCGATCCCGGATTGGTGGTCCCTGCGCCGATCGAGATTCTCGACGTGTCGGTCGAGCCCTGCACACCGTTCGACACGCCCACGCCCACTCGCACCGGCACGCCGACACGGCCGACCACACCGAGCCCGACCGCCACGCCGCCGCTTCCCTGCCTCGCCGATTGCGACCGCGATCATGTGGTCCGCGTTGACGAACTCGTCGTTGCCGTACACATCGCGCTGGGAGCACGGCCGGGTGACGCTTGCCCCGAGGCCGATGGAGATGGCGATGGCCTGGTCTCCATCGACGAATTGGTCACGGCCGTCGCGGCGGCCCTGCGCGGGTGCGGGGAGTGAGCGGCTGGCCCCTCGAACCCTCTCAGTTCACAGCGTGAACGCGACGCCTTCGACCAGCGCGCCGGGCAGGCGCGCACTGTCGGTCGAGCGCTGGGAGTACGTGCTGGGATCGAGGATGGTCTCGCGCTCGACGGTGAGGCCGATCAGGTTCTCGCCCAGCATGCGATAGACGGTCTCGTCGAACCGCATCGCGTTTACCGGCGCCTGAATCGCCCCGTTCTCGACCCAGAACGTGGCAAAGCGGGTCATGCCCGTCATGCGACAGGCACTGCGGTCGGAGAAATTCAGGTACCAGAGGTTGCCGATATACATTCCCGTCCCCAGCTCCTGCAGCACGTCAGCGGATGGGATCGTTCCAGCCCCGACCTCGATCGAGTGCGGCGCCTCCGTGTCCGATGCGCCGTTCGTCGCCGCGCCGAACTCGCGCGCGGAGCGCGGCGAGACCAGACACTGGTCGTACGCGCCGTTGCGGATCAGCGACACGTGCCCGGGCCGGAGAAAACCCGCTTCTTGGAAGTCGGGCGCGACGCCGTCCCGCGTGTTCTCGACGACAGACACCGAGGAGTGGAGACGCGTTCCCTCCTCGATCATCTTCAGCAGCGGCGTGGTCTTCGTGCGATGCGCCCGCAAGCTGAAGCCGCCCCAGCCCAGAAGAACAATGATCTCGTATAGCGCCGCAGGCGCCAGGTACACGCGGTAGCGACCCGGCGTGATCGTGCGCGCCGGACGCGCGAGCGCCGCCAACTGCGCTGCGGCGGCCTCTACCTTGCGAGCGAACGCCTCTGCATCCCACGCGAAACCCGCGTACGCAGCCTTTACCGCCTTGTCGCCATCGTGGAAGAAGCTCCAGTCGAAATTGAAGCTCTCACTGGTGTGCCAGTTCCGCTGCCCGAACGAGTTGGCAAAGCCAGCGTGAGTCGCCCCGGCCGCGTAGAAGCCGACCAGATCGCGCCCATAACCCGCGCGCTGAATCTCCGCCACGGCCTGGCCCCCGTCCGGCAGCGCGCCGGTGTGGTGGCGCTCACTTCCGCGCACCTCGGTTGCGTAGAGCAGGTGCGGATCCTCCGGCAGGTGCCGTCGCAGCTCGCGCAACTGCAACACCAGCTCTTTCAACCGCGCCCGGTCCATCTCGAGGTCGCCGGTCAGCGACACCGTGCTCGCCGCATGCTGCCGCCCCTCGATCAAGTCGAGCGTGAGAAAGCGCTGGGTGACGGTGCCCGCCTGGCGCACTTCGTTGTGATTAAAGCGCACGAAATCCGACTCTTCGCCGGAGAAGTTGCAGAGATAGATCTCATCTCCGCGAAGCCGTTCGCCCATCGCATCGGCGAGGCTGAAGAAATAGTACTGCATGCCTGAGTCCTCACCGCGCAGGTGCGGAGATCACGGAGAAAACCCTTCGTGCTCGGGCTCAGCCAAGCAGTGTCCTGAGCCAAGGCGAAGGGGTGAGGGGCCCCTCCTACGCACCACCGAAAACCTCCACGTCAGAAAACAGCGCCGCCGGGGCGGCGTGGCCGACCCGAATCACCTGGTTGGGCTCGCCCTTCCCGCAGTACGGCGTGCCGAGGACCTGCACCGTCGCCGCATCGCCGAGCATCTTCAGGTTTCGCCAAAAAGTAGCTGAAACGCCGCGATAATTCGGCTTCTTCACCACCCGCCCCAGCCGCCCGTTCTCGATCGTGCGCCCCCACTCGCAGCCGAACTGGAACTTGTTGCGCGAGTCGTCGATCGACCACGAACAGTTGGTCTCCATGTACACGCCGCGCTCGACGGCCGCGACCATTTCGTCGAACGTGCTGGCACCCGGCTCGATGTTCAGGTTGGCCATGCGGTCGATCGGCGGGCGGTTCCAACTGGCAGCGCGGGCGCTGGCAACCCCAGGTAAACCCGCCCGCGCCTGCGACACCATGCCACCGAGCGGCCGGAGCAGGATGCCGCCGCGAATGATATACGCGTGCTCGGCCGGCTGCCCCTCGTCGTCGAAGGCATAACTGCCGAACTGCTGCCGCATCGTCGGGTCGAAGGACACATTCAGCAGCTCGGATCCGTACCGGTAGCGGCCGAACATTTCGAGCGTGACGAAACTCGGGCCGGCGTAGTTGCGCTCGTCGCCCAGGATGCGGTCCAGCTCCAGCGGGTGGCCGATGGATTCGTGCAGTTGGAGAATCATCTGATCGGCGCCGAGAAGTACATCCATGGTCCCGGACGGGCAGTCGGGAGCGCACAGCAGCTCGACCGCGTCGGCGCCGATGCGCGGGGCGGCGCTCGTGAATCCAACTTCTTCCAACACTTCAAGTCCGCCCTGGCGACAGCGTGTGTGTCCACCGAAAGTGCGAGTC